>JAGLPW010000118.1 GCA_023137125.1 Candidatus Cloacimonadota bacterium
ACTGTTAATGCTGCCACTTGTTCACAACAATTGGATACGCTTAGTATTTCCAACAGTAGCAGCTTTCTTCGGGATATTTGCAATTCCAACTTTTATTCTGCTAAAAGAAGTTAAGAAACCTTCTAAGAGAACAAATTACTTTAGAACTGCATTCAAGCGCATAAAACGGTCTACTGAAAATATTAAAAATTTTAGAGAACTTATTAAATTTATCATTAGCTATCTTATTTATAATGATGGAATTATTATTGTTATAAGTTTTGGCGCGATCTACGGTGCAACTAAATTTGGTATGGATACAAAGCAATTGATCACTTATTTTGTAATTGCAAATGTAACTTCCATGATCGGAGCTTTTATATTTGGTTATATTTTCGATAAAATTGGAGCCAAAAAAACCATTAGTATAACACTTGTAATCTGGATAGCTGTTATAATCTGGACATTTATGTGTAAAAGTGTTAATGAATTCTATTTAATTGGAATGCTGGCAGGAATAGCTATCGGTTCAAGCCAGTCCAGCAGTAGAGCAATGCTGGTACTACTCACTCCTGATGCAAAGATGACAGAATTCTTCGGTTTCTATTCTGTTACCGGGCGCATTGCTTCAATTATTGGTCCGCTTGTTTATGGAGAAGTTTCCCGAATAACCGGAGATCAGAAATGGGCGATCCTTTCTATTGGTCTGTTCTTCATTGCCGGTGCTATCGTTTTGCAAACCGTGAATGAAGAAAAAGGAAAATTAACTGCCTTGAATTGGAAAGAAGACGTAGATTAAACCGAAAATTAGTTTACAAAAAAGTTTATTATAAAATATTTGAATAAAATCTTGTAAAATAATTGGAGGATAAATGCAACGAACAATGCTTTTATCAAAGATACATCGCGCTAATATTACGATGCGTGATCTTAATTATGTCGGCAGTATAACAATAGATAAAATATTTTTGGATAAAACTGGAATATTACCGGGTGAGAAAGTTGATATCTATAATATTAGTAATGGAAATAGATTCGCAACTTACGTTTTGGAAGGTGATGCCGGTTCCGGGATTATTGGTATAAATGGTGCCGCTGCACGTCTAGTCAGCATCAACGATAAAGTAATCATAGCAAGTTATGGTTTACTAGATGAAGAAGAACTAAAAAACTATTCACAGAAAATACTTGTGGTCGATGATGACGAAAACAAAAAATACCATCTAATATAATGAAGCCTAAACTCATAAATTCCATTGAAGAGATGTCAGCCATTCGTAGACTATTAAAGGGAAAGATCGGTTTTGTTCCAACAATGGGATTTCTGCATAAAGGACATCTTAGTCTCGTTAGTGCAGCTAAGAAACAATCTGATATCGTAATTGTAAGTATATTTGTGAATCCTACTCAATTTGGTGCAAATGAAGATCTCAGCAATTATCCAACGGATTTTGAACGCGATATTAAATTACTTACAGATCTAGAAGTAGACTACATCTTTTTTCCAACGGATGAACAAATGTATCCTGAAGGTTATAAAACCTGGGTGAATGTAGATAAAATTACACAAGTGTTATGCGGGAGATCTCGTCCTACGCATTTCCGTGGAGTTACAACGATCGTAGCTAAATTGATGAATATCATAGATCCTGATCTTATGTTCATGGGGGAGAAGGATTTCCAACAATTAGTTGTGCTAAAACAGATGGTTAAAGATTTGAACTTCCGAACTAAGATCGTGGGTTGTTCTATTATAAGAGAGAAAGATGGCCTTGCCTTAAGTTCACGTAACAAGTATTTATCATCTCAAGGAAGAAATAAAGCAATATGCTTGAATAAATCGCTTCTGCTGGCTCAAAAACTATTTAATGAGGGAATCACCTCTTCCAATAAGATAATCTCTCAAATGACCGATTTGATTGAAGACAATGAAAGTATCATAGATTATATCGAAGTGTTTGATCCGGAAACATTGGAACATATCCCTGAGGTTGTGAGTGGAAGCAGGATCGCACTTGCAGTTATTGTAGAAAATACAAGGTTAATTGACAATATTAAAATAGTTTAATTTCCAAAAAGGAAAATTCATGGAACAGGTTAATATTCTCATTATTGGAGCAGGTATAATCGGATTGGCAGTTGCCAGAGAACTTAGTAAAGAATTTGAAGATGTAGTACTTGTTGAAGCAGAAGGTACATTCGGAAGACATACTAGCAGTAGAAACAGCGAAGTTTTACATTCAGGGATTTACTATCCTAAAGGTTCATTAAAAGCTCGATTATGTGTTAATGGAGTTCGAGAACTTTACCAATATGCAAAAGAGAATAATATTCCTTTTAGAAACTGTGGAAAACTTATTGTTGCCAATAACAAAGAAGAACTATCCATACTGGAAGAACTAAAAAACAATGGTGAGAATAATGGTGTTCTAGGTTTGCAGATCATCAATGAATCTGAGTGTAAAAAGTTAGAACCACAAATAATGGCTAAATATGCAGTAAAAGTACCATCAACGGGAATTATCGATTCACACAAACTTATGCAGAAATTGGAAAATGAAGCTGAAAATAATGGCGCTTTTATTGTTTATGATATGAAAGTTATTTCTATAGATGCTTTTGCTGAAGGATATCTTATTAATTTTTCTAATGGTGAAAATTTTAAAGCAAAAATAATAATAAATTGTGCAGGATTGCATTCTGATAAAATAGCAGAGATGGTAGGAATCAATATAAAACGTGAAAAGCTGCAATTACACTGGTGCAAAGGTGAATATTATAAATCTTCAAAGATCAAAGATATAAATCATCTTATCTATCCGGTTCCAGACCCTAATGGAATTTTCTTAGGAATTCACCTGACAATTAATTTACAGGATGAAGTTCGATTTGGACCTAATGCTTATTATGTTGATGAGCTCAATTACGAGATGGATGAATCATATAAACCTGAATTCCTAAAAGCGATAAAAAACTACATGAAAATTGATGAAGAAAACTTTCATCTTGATGACTGTGGAATCCGAGCTAAACTACAGAAAGAAGGTGATAGTTTTCGAGATTTTCATATTAAAGAAGAATCTGAGAAAGGTTTCCCTAACTTTATCAATTGTATAGGGATAGAATCACCAGGTTTAACTTGTTGTTTAACGATTGCTCAAGAAGTGAGAAAGTTGATAAATAATTAAACACTGATCTACACAAAAGAGTAAGAATAGTATATAAAACCACAATGAAAAATTAAGTAGGATCTTTTATTTTAAATTATTTTTATCGCACAAAATCATATGTTTCATTTAAAATCTGCAATGAATAAAAGGAGTTATCATGCAATTTTCCGAAGAATTTTTATATCATATCTGGGATGCTCAACATTTAAAGAAAAATCTAACTACAATTTCTGGAAAAAAATTAGTCATTAAATTTCCCGGACGCTGGAATACCGATTCAGGACCCGATTTCAAAGATTCAATTATTCAAATTAATGGGAAAATAGTCAAATGTGATATTGAAATAGATCTAACTTCATATAATTGGAAATCTCACTCACATAATGAGAATCCTGAATTCAATAGTGTGCTTCTGCACATTGTTTACGAGGATAATGGGAAATACCCTTACACTATCAGTGAAGATGGAGGCAAAATTGAAATCTTGGAAATAAAAGAACAATTAGATGATGACATAAACAAGCTAATCAAATACTATTCAGGAGAACCCTATTCGGAGAAAGATAAAACCTGTGAATTGTTTAATAAGATGAATATAGATGAAACTAAACAATTTCTTACAAAGATGGGAATGATGCGTTTTGAGAAGAAAATTAAAAGGTTTAGTGCAGAACATTTCTTTAGCGATTTTGACCAACTGCTATATATGGGATTTATGGAAGCTTTGGGCTACAGTAAAAATAAATATCAAATGCTGCAGATCGCTTTAAATAATCCATTTATTGAACTCAAACGTTTTTATGTTGATGGTATGACGAAAGAAGAATTTATTGCGATCTTGATCTGTTCTTCAGGATTAATTGACCATCTTCCAAACACAATTTCTATCGATTATAAGAAGAATTGGCAAACGCTTTTTCAAAGACAGGAATACGTAAATAAAGCATCTGATATAAAATGGAAGTTATTCAGAATAATGCCTGTAAATCATCCGGTAATAAGGATCTTACAGGTTGCGGATCTGCTTTATGACAGTTTGGAAACATCTTTCTTCCACAATATCTTGAAATTATTCTCTTTCCCATCTGAGAATTTCAAACTGAACGACTTCAAAAAGAAGTTATATGGCTATTTCCAAACAGAAAATAATTATCTTCCTGAACGCTATAAACTTGGCAAAACCCGCATTGATACAATTCTTATTAATATTATTCTTCCACTTGCAGTTATCTATGCACTAGAGAAGAAATATAAACAGTTGGAAGATGTTGCAATTAATATATATCAAAACTTTCCGGGTTTACCAGCTAATTATCTAACCCAATATATGGAAAAATTCTTAAATGAAGATCAAAAGAAAGTAATTAGAAAACGAGCTATTTATCAGCAGGGATTATTGAAAATATATTATGAAAACTGCCAATATTACTCCTGTGACAATTGTTCAAACCTGAACGAACCGGATTCTAAAAAGAAATCTTGAATATAAATTGAATTGACACTGAAAACTAGAAAAAGCTTTTTTAAACACGGAGGTAATAATGAAAAAGATTTTATTATTTGGCGTTTTTATTCTAATTACAGCAATTTGTTCTGCTACAACTATTTACGATGTTCAATATACTACAGTAGCGGGACCGGATGGAACATATCCTTCTTTGTATGACGGTCAAGAAGTAACTGTTATTGGTATAGTAACTGCAGAAAATTACAATCAATTTGAGGATAATTTTTTCATAGCCATGCCGGAAAGTGGTGCTTGGAAAGGTTTATATGTTTATGCCGCCAACAGTATAAACACAACAAACCCTATAGTTGCTCTGGGTGATGAAATTGAAATTACCGGTTATATTGCAGAATATTATGGATATACTGAACTTTCCGGAAACTCTGAACCTGTTACTGTAACTATCCTCAGTTCAGGAAATCAGGTTCCAACTTCTACAACTGTAATGACTGCCGATCTAACAGCAGCAGATACGGCTGAGCAATTTGAAAGTTGCCTTGTAGAAGTGCACGATGTAATCGTGACTGAAGAGCAGATCAATTATGGTCAATGGTATGTAACTGATATTTCCGCAACACCTTGTCAGGTTGATGACGGATTTTTCTATTTGGATAATGTAATTCCCCCTATAGTTATCACTTTGGGTATGGAATGGGCTGTAGTCAGAGGCTGTTTGGACTATTCTTATGACGAATATGGAATAAATCCCAGAACACCAGACGACTTGATCGAAGTGTTAATTCCTGTGGAAGCAGATTTCAGTGCTGACCCATTAACTGGAACTGTTCCGTTGGAAGTGCAATTCACAGATGCTTCAGTTGGTAATATAATAAGTTGGGAATGGGATTTCGAAAACGATGGAACAATTGATAGTAATGAACAGAATCCATTATTTACATATTCTGAAACTGGAACCTATACAGTTTCTCTCACTGTCTTCGATGGTTATACGTCCGATACCGAAACAAAAGTAGATTATATTGAAGTAGAGGAAATTCTGGAAGCTGATTTTACTGCAGATCCAGTTTCAGGAATTGCTCCATTGGAAGTAGTATTCACATCAATCTCAACCGGAAATGTTACCAGTTGGGAATGGGATTTTGATAATGACGGGAATATTGACAGTACAGATGAAAATCCTTCCTATACTTATACTGAAGCTGGAGATTATTCTGTTTCTCTAACGGTAGGTGATGGTGCAACTACAGACACAGAAACAAAGATCAATTATATTTCTGTTGGAGATCTGATCGTTGCTGATTTTACTGCAGATCCACTTACCGGATTAGCTCCTCTTACGGTCAATTTTACAAATACCTCATCAGGTGCGATTACCAGTTGGGAATGGGATTTTGATAATGATGGAAATATTGACAGCACTGATGAAAATCCTATTTACACTTACACCGAAATTGGTGTTTATACTGTTTCTCTTACTGTATCAGACGGAACAAATACAGATATTGAAGTAAAACCAGATTACATTGAAGCAACCGGTACAGGCATAGGTGATGATCTTCCTTCCAATCTTACGAAATTATACCAAAATCATCCCAATCCTTTCAATCCCGAAACCAACATTCAATTTAACATCAAAGAGGATGAAACAGGTATTTTAACTATTTTCAATATGAAGGGGCAAATTGTTATATCTCAAAGCTTCAATTCAGGAAAACATAACTATTTATGGAATGCCGATGATTACAGCTCAGGTGTTTATTTCTATGAACTACATACTGAAAGTATAATTGTAACGAAAAAAATGTTATTACTTAAATAAGAGATTTACTTTAAATGAAAAAGGGCAGAAATTATTCTGCCCTTTTATTTATGTAATTTTGCTACATATTTAGAAATCTTTTAAAACATCTGCGATGGTTGGATGTCCAATTTCCTGAAGTTCATAAGTTACCTGAGCTGCAGGTTTATTGATCTTGAGTATTCTTCTAAGATCTATTGGTGTTGCTATAATAACAGCATCACATTCTGTTTTGTTGATTGTAGTTTCTAGATCTTTAATCTGTTGTTCTCCATAACCCATAGCCGGGAGGAGTATTCCAATTTCAGGATATTTCTCAAAAGTTTCTGAGATTGAACCTACAGCATAAGGTCGTGGATCTACAAGATCTGCAACACCGTATTTTTCTGCAGCTACAATACCTGCACCATATTTCATCTCACCATGAGTAAGTGTTGGACCGTCTTCCACGATAAGCACATCAGCACCTTTTACGATCTCAGGTTTGTCAATACTCACTGGTGAAGCACCATCAATAACGATAGCATTTGGATTAAGTTCGCGAATGTTATCACGTACAATCTGGATTCCTTCAGGATCAGCTGAATCTATCTTGTTTATAACAATAACGTCTGCATTGATCAGGTTTGTTTCACCGGGGTAATATGTTCTTTCATGATCTGGTCTGTGTGGATCTACAACAACTATATTTATCATATTATCTGAAACATAGAAAGGTGTATCATTATTACCACCATCCCAAATTATTACATCAGCTTCTTTTTCTGCTTCACGTACAATAGCTTCATAATCAACACCAGAATAGATAATACTACCCATATTGATATGTGGTTCGTATTCTTCCATTTCTTCTATAGTACATTCATGTTTAACCAAGTCTTGTAACTCTGCAAATCTTTGTACTTTCTGCTTCACAAGATCACCATAAGGCATTGGGTGACGGATAGAAGCAACTTTAAGACCTTTAGCTTTAAGAGCTTTTACAACCGCACGAGTAGTTTGACTTTTTCCACAACCAGTTCTTGTAGCACAAACAGTTACGAGTGGTTTAGTTGTTTTAACTGTAGAATTATTCATTCCGATAAGTTTAAAGTCAGCTCCGGTAGCATTGACCAAAGAGGCGTTGTTCATAACTCTTTCATGTGGAACATCACTGTATGCAAATACAACTTCTTCTACATTGTGTTCTTTTATCAGGTTTACTATTTCATTTTCTGCGAAGATAGGGATACCTTCAGGATAGAGTTCTCCAGCAAGTTCAGCTGGATATTTTCTTCCATCGATATCAGGGATCTGTGTTGCTGTAAAAGCAACTACATCGTAATTATCATTGCCTCTATAATAGCAATTAAAATTATGAAAATCACGCCCTGCAGCACCCATAATGATGATTTTTTTCTTCATCTTTCTCTCCTTTATTCTTTAGTGAATAATTTCAAAGACACGCTTAAAAATAGGGGTTTGAAGTCAAGATATTTAATGATGGGTTATAAATTTTATCTTTTAATCAATTTAAAATTTTAACTTTACTAATTTTTCGTTATTATATTTTAGGTATCAACAAAAAATAATGTATGGAGGATATATGTTAGATAAAGTAAAAGTCCAGAAAGTTCTGGATAAAGTACGTCCATCTCTTCAAGC
>JAGLPW010000119.1 GCA_023137125.1 Candidatus Cloacimonadota bacterium
CCAATGGCAACTCTCACTCTTAAAGCCGGCATCGAGAGAGTTCTTAAGGAAGAGATCCCTGAAGTTAAAGAAGTTATTTCAGTTTAGGATTGAGAAATAATTATAAAATTGAGGTGTCTTGTAATTAGATACCTCATTTTTAATTCAGTTTTTTGGAGGAAGTATGAAACTTAAACATTATTCAGATGTACTTTTAGAGGAAGTTACAATGGAGGGTGCAAAGAATGCAAAGATCCGTTGGCTTATCTCAGAAAAAGATAAAGCTCCAAATTTTGCAATGCGTATGTTTGAACTCGAACCTGGTGGATTCACTCCATATCACTCGCATAGCTGGGAACATGAGAATTTTATAGTTGAAGGTGAAGGAGCCCTGGTAACTGAAGATGGGGAATTACCTTTCAAACCAGGTGATGTGATATTCGTAGATCCTTTTATGAAACATAATTATAAGAATATGGGTGACACAACACTCAAGTTTCTTTGTCTGGTTCCTCTGGATAAACCTGCAAAACAGGTTAAGAAGAATGTGAATCCTTTTGCTGCAGGGAAAGCAAATAATTGTTAATAAATATAAATAGGAGAAAAAATTCATGGAAAAGAAATTCTTTAAAGATCTTGTAATGGCGCCAAGCCCATCAGGATTTGAACAACCGGCACAGGAAGTGTACAGAAATTTCGTAAAAGAATATGCAGATAAGGTTACAACAGACGTTCATGGAAATGTGATCGCACTTAAAAAAGGAACAGGAAAACTTCGTTTTATGGTTTCAGGTCATGCTGATGAGATCGGACTTATGGTAAAATATATCGATGATAAAGGATTCATAAGATTCACATCTATTGGTGGTGTGGATGCAACTCTGCTTCCTGGGCTTCGTGTGAATATATATCACAATAAAAAAGTTGTTCGTGGTATTGTTGGGAGGAAACCAATTCATTTGATGAGTCCTGAAGATAGAAAAAGTACACCAAAAATATCTGATCTTTGGATAGATATCGGTGCAAAAGATAAAAAAGCAGCCGAGAAGAAAGTATGTATCGGTGATCATGCAACATTTTCCCCAGGCTTAGAAACTCTCTCTGGAAGCATTATCACAACTAAAGCTACAGATAATAAGGCAGGTGTTTATGTTGCTGGATGTCTTTTAAAAGAATTGTCTGGAGAAAAGATCTCAGCTAATATTTATTCTGTTTCTTCAGTTCAGGAAGAAGTTGGTCTTCGAGGAGCCAGAACAAGTGCATTTGGTATAGATCCTCACGTTGGAGTTGCTATTGATGTTACTCATGCCACAGATTATCCTGGAATGAATAAAAATCAACTTGGTGATGTTGCATTAGAAAAAGGACCAACCATAGCTGTTGGTGCAAATATAAATCCAAAGGTTTTTGAACTTCTAAAAAAAGCCGGAGACAATGCTAAAGTTAAGTATCAGATAGAAGCTGCTCCACGCGGAACCGGAACTGATGCAAATGCAATTCAAGTAACAAGAGCCGGTGTTGCAGCCGGGCTTATTAGTATTCCAAATAGATATATGCACACTCCAAACGAGGTAATCTCTTTTAAAGATCTTGATGGTGCAGTTAAATTACTAGCAGAATTTGTACGTTTGATCGACGATAGTACAGATTTCATTCCTAAAGTATAAATTAAAACAAATGGTAGAGACGTGAAAACCGTCTCTACCATTTTCATTATAATTAAGAGGTAAAATGATAATTGTAAATAATCTTACAAAAGTATTTCAACAACAAAATGGTGAAGATCTATATGCTGTTAATGATCTCTCATTTACTGCCGAAAAGGGTGAGATTGTAGTATTATTGGGAGTGAATGGAGCAGGAAAGACCACTGCCATGAGGATGCTTTCCACCGTATTGCAGCCTACAACTGGAACTGCTACTCTCGAGGGTTACGATCTTGAGAAAGATCCTCAAAATGTGAGAGCTAATCTTGGGTTTCTTTCCGGAGATACAGGTCTTTATGCCAGACTTACTGCACGTGAAACGATTACATATTTTGCCAGGCTGTATGATGTTCCTGAAAGCAAGATCGGTGATAGGATCAATGAAATGGCAGATCTCTTGGATATGCATGATTTCCTGGATAAAAAGATCGATTTCCTCTCAACTGGAATGAAACAGAAAGTTTCTATTGCACGTTCAATTATTCACGATCCTCCAGTAATGATCTTTGATGAACCAACAGTCGGACTCGATATCCTTACTGCAAAAAATATAATTTCCTTCATTCATAAATGTAAAGAAGATGGAAAATGTGTTCTCTTCTCAACTCATATCATGCGTGAAGCCGAACGAATTGCAGATAAAATTGTCATGATCCATCAAGGGAAAGTTCTGGCTCAGGGTAGTTGGGATGATTTTAAAACAGATACAGGTCTGCATGATCTTGATGACATCTTCATCCACTATGTGAATAGCATAAATGGGGCGGATGTATGAATTTAAAGAAAATAATCGTAATATATAAAAAAGAAATGCTTGATCTTGTTCGAGATAGAAGAACTATTATTACCTCATTCATACTCCCGATTATACTCTATCCGCTTTTAATGATCGGACTTTCCTCAATGATGTCACGTCAGGAAATGAAATTAGAGCAGCAGCAACTTGTTATATATCTTAATGATACTGTTTATGATGAGACTTCACGTGAATTAATAGAGTCGCTTTCTCAAATCGAGACTTTACAGATCATGGATGAAGCAATAGTTTATAATGAGAGTACATATCTTGATCTGCTTCAGGATAAATCTATTCAAGCGCTTATTAGTATTGAAGACAGTCTTTCTTCAACCGGCTATAGAATTTTCAATATTACCTGTTTCTACGATGAGACTTCCGAGAAAAGTTCAATGGCTTATAGAAAAATCAGAGACAATCTGCATGAAATTGAAAAAGTTCTTATCAGTAAGAGATTGGAGAAGATAAAAATTAACAGTGAAATTCTAAATGCTGTTGAGATCAAGAAGGAAAATATTGCACCGCCAGAACAGATGGTCGGCTTTCTTGTAGGGAAGTTCCTGCCGTATCTACTCATCATTCTCACGATAAGCGGTGCTTCTGTAATTGCATCGGATTTGATCGCAGGCGAAAAAGAACGGGGCACACTTGAAACAATTCTGGTAAGTGCTGCCAGAAGGGATGAACTGGTTATTGGTAAATATCTCACGATCATTACAATTTCAATAATTACTGTTCTTTTAAATTTATTAAGTATGTATCTTTCTTTCCGGCATATATTTATGCAATTGGGAACAAGCATGGGTGATTTCCAATTACCAATAGGTAATTTCGCACTTATCTTGTTGCTAATGCTTCCATTAATAACTTTATTCTCGGCTATTCTGCTTTCTATTTCAACTTACTCCAGGAATATAAAAGAAGCTCAAAGCTATCAAATGCCTCTACTTTTTGGTGCTATTATGCTTTCAATGGTCAGTTTCCTTCCTGGATTTGAACTGAATCTGGGGTTTTCACTAATTCCAATTGTCAATTTTTCTTTGATGATGCGTGATATAATGTTGAATAATTATCAATTAAATTATTTATTCATAATAATCGGGTCCACCCTGGTCCTCGATGTTATCACAGTATATATCTCAATAAAACTTTTCCATAGTGAAAATGTTCTATTCAGAACTGCCGAAGAAAAATCTCTTAAGTTTTGGGGTAAAAGCAAGAAAGATGTTTTCAATTTACAATTTGTTATGGTTTATTTTGTTATAATGATTATTGCACTTTATTATATTGGTGGAAGCTGGCAGTTAAAGGATATGATGAATGGATTAATTAAAACCCAATTATTACTAATTCTATTACCTGTGATAATGATATTGCGAATATCAAAAACAGATATAAAATCTGCTCTAAGATTAAATTATACAAATCCGTTAAATTTCGTATTAGTGCTAATTGCAGCACTTCCACTTTTGTTGTTGGCAGGAATAATGGGTCAGCTAATTAATTATGTATTCCCCGTTTCAGAAAGCTATTTAGAAGCCATGCAGAATCTGATTACTGTTCAAGATAAAGGTTTATGGTTCACGGTTTTTGTGGTTGGAGTTTTACCAGGAATTTGTGAAGAAGTGATGTTCAGGGGATTTATCTTAAGTGCCTTAAGAAAGAAAGGGCTCTGGTATGGAATAATCCTCACCGCTGTATTGTTTGGAGCATTTCACCTAGATCCGTTCCGTTTTATACCGGCAGCATTTCTAGGAATATGGCTTGGTTATCTGGCAGTGAAAACTAATAGTTTATTTGTACCAATTCTGGCACATTTCCTGCAAAATTCACTGGCAATCCTAATAACAAATTATGCAGAGAATGTTTCATTTATGAAGCTGATAATTAAGGACGAAATGATAGCATATTGGGTTGTAATCCCTGCATTAATAATTCTATATTTAGTAATAAAAGGTTTTTCAATATTTAATCCTGTAGTAATAGAAAATATAGAGGAGTAAATATGTGCGGAATAGTTGGATATATTGGTAATAGAAATGCAACACCTATTATTATTGAGGGAATTAAAAGGTTAGAATACCGAGGTTATGATAGTTCAGGAATTGCGATCCTAAATGATAAAAATGAACTTAATATTTTTAAAGAATCAGGAAAAATTGTAGAACTTGAAAGAGTTTTGCCATCACCTGAACAAACCTTTGGAAATGTAGGAATCGCACACACTCGCTGGGCCACTCATGGTAAACCTAATAAAATAAATGCGCACCCACATACGGGTTGTAATGGAGATATTGTTGTTGTGCACAACGGTATTATTGAAAATTATTTGAATCTTCGTAAGAAATTAGAATCAGAAGGTCATAAGTTTAAAAGTGATACAGATACTGAAGTTTTAGCTCATTTGATCGAGCATTTTCTAAAATTAGAAGATAATCTTACAATAGCTGTTCAAGATGCTCTTAAATTAGTTGAAGGAACATATGGTATTGCCGTAATCAGTAATAAATATCCATGTAAGATCATTGCTGCACGTAAGGGAAGTCCATTAATTTTGGGAATTGGTGAAGATGAATTTTTTATTACTTCGGATGTGGCTGCAATAATTATTCATACTAAAAAGGTTATCTATCTCGAAGATAATGAAGTTGTGACTATTAGTTATAAGGATTATCAAATTACAAATTTACAAAACGAAAATATTGAAGCTGATATATCTATCGTAGATTGGGATGTGTCCTCAATTGATAAAGGTGAGTACAAACATTTTATGCTCAAGGAGATCTTTGAACAACCTACTTCTATCTATAATGCATTTAGAGGAAGACTTTATGAGAAGCTCTCAACAGTTAGATTAGGTGGTCTGAACATGAAAGGTGAAGAATTGCGCAGGATTAAGATGCTTCAAATTATTGCCTGTGGAACTTCCTGGCATGCCGCGCTAATTGGAAAACATATTATTGAGAATTTAGCAAGGATACCAGTAGAAGTTGAATATGCTAGTGAATATCGATATCGAAATCCAATCATTCCTGAAGATACACTTGTTTTCGCAATAAGCCAATCTGGTGAAACAGCAGATACTCTTGCCGGATTAAGAGAAGCTCAGGCAAAAGGTGCTCGAGTTCTGGGAATAACAAATACAATTGGAAGTACTATTGCCCGTGAATCTGATGGAGGAGTGTATATTCATGCAGGAGTTGAGATCGGCGTAGCTTCTACAAAAGCATTTACATCACAAGTAACTATTCTTTCAATCCTTGCTGTTTTATTGGGAAGAATGAAAGATCTTCAACCTACTTTTGGAAAATTTTTTATCAAAGAACTTGCTGCTATTCCAGGAAAGATTGAATTGATATTACAAAAAAATGACGAAATAAGAAAAATCGCAAAAACATTAAAAGACTCTACAAATGCACTATATTTAGGAAGGGGAGTGAATTATCCGGTAGCTTTGGAAGGCGCACTCAAGCTTAAGGAAATTTCCTACATTCATGCAGAGGGTTATCCTGCAGCAGAAATGAAACACGGACCTATTGCACTTATCGATGAAAATATGCCTGTTATTGCAATTGCTCCGGATGATGCGATCTATGAAAAGATCATTTCCAATCTGGAAGAAGTAAGAGCAAGGAACGGTCGTATTATCTCTATTGCAACAGAGGGAGATGAAAAGATCAAACACTTATCTGAAAGTGTAATCTACATTCCAAAAACAATTAGGACACTGCAGCCTTTACTTACAGTTATCCCGCTTCAACTCCTGGCATATCATGTAGCAGACCTGCGTGGATTAGATGTTGATCAACCCAGGAATCTTGCCAAGAGCGTTACTGTTGAATAATTTAAAGAGATTCTTTTTCAAAATATTTTAAGAAATTGTGTGTCACACTGAGTGGAGTCGAAGTGTTAAACACATACAGAAGAATTAGTTGTGGCCCGATTCAAGAATAAGGTAAATTATGAGCAGAGATATAAAAACTAAAGGGATAATAATAAAGAAGGTTAATTTTCGTGAGACAAGTATTATCTTAGACGTACTAACCCCCGAGTATGGCGTTATCTCTTTAATGGCAAAAGGAGTTCGTAAACAAAAGAGCAAAAATACCGGACTGCTGGAAATTCTTAATGAGCTTGATCTTGACCTTTATAAGAATCCCAGTTCAGAATGGTATATCTACAGATCATCTCAGATAATTAATGCACATCTGTTCAATATTAACCTCACAACAAGCATTTTAATGCAAGCTCCGGTTGAAGTGATCCGGCAGATCATTATTTCAATAGATGATTCACAAGCAATTTATCAGTTACTCGAAACTTATTTTAATTATATTAAATCAATTGATAAAAATGGAATTGCTATCTTCTGGCGGTTTCTATTAAAACTCTGTAGGATCATTGGTATTGAATTCGATATTTCAAACTGTATAGTATGTTCTCAAAAAAAACAATTCTTTGCATACTTCCCACAAAAGCATGGTTTTATCTGCAATGATTGTTTTCATCCGGTAAATAATGAACAAGTATTTAAAATAAATGAAAATGCAGCTGATTTGATATCAAAATTAAATCATATTGGAAATTATATTGATGAAATATCAATACCAAAACCAACCATAAAACAACTTAATAGAATTTTTCTCACACATCTATCCGAACATTTTCATAAGAAAATTCATTTAAAAAGCATCGAATTATTATAATTCATCAATGCGTTTTAGCATTAAATTAACAACTAATAATAAGTTAAAACCATAACAATTGACAAATTAACTGCCCTAAATTTTGTGACAAATATATGAAAAGAAAAGATATAATTAATATAATTTTATTTATACTGGTTTTTGCTTTTGCAGCATACCGATATTCATCACGAACATATTCATCTCAGAAATCGTCTTTTGTAATGGATACAATAGTTGATATAAAAATTGAAACAAAGCATAAAGACGCGAAGAATATCTTGGATAATGCATTCAAATTAATGGAAGATTATGAAAATAAATTCTCATTCTATAAAAATGATAGCCAAATTTGGAATTTCAATAATTCTGTGATTGATAGCCTTCTAATTGATGATGATCTAAAAGAGATTCTTTCTATCTCTAAAGAACTTTATCAAAAGACAAATAGGCATTATGACATTACAATTGGTGCTTTGTCAGAGATTTGGGATTTTAATAATGAGATAGTTCCTTCAAATGATGATATAGAAAAAGCAATGAAACAAACTAATTTCAGTAAATTGGTTATTAGCAATAACTATTTGCATAAACCTGAGGGGATGAAGATTAATTTGGGAAGCCTGGCAAAGGGCTTTATTATTGATGAAGTAGTTGAGTATCTAGAGCAACAGAATGTAATTTCAGGTTTTGTTAATGCCGGAGGAGATATGCGAATCTTCGGCAGAGAAAAACCCTTTAAAATTGGAATTCAGCATCCCAGAAATGAATTGAATGAATTAATTGATATTATCAATGTGGGGAACAGGTCAGTTGTTACATCAGGAGATTATGAAAGATACTTTATAAAAGATGGTAAAAGATTTCATCATATTATTGATCCATTAACCGGGTATCCATCTCAAAATACGATCTCCATTACAGTTATTACTGAAACGGCTTTAATGGCAGATGTATACTCTACTGCTCTGTTTCTATTAAAGCCAGAACAGTCATTAAAACTTGCTCAAGAAACTGAAGGGATTGATGCAACAATCTATTATTTAGTAAATGGTAAAATTGAAAAATTAGAAACTCTTGGAATGAAGGAATATTATGAAAGATAAGATTGATATACAAAGTTTAGAAGATAAAAGAAAGGTTATGATAAACAAAGTTGGTGTGAAGAATGTAAAATATCCAATTATCGTGGATGATCGCAAGAATAAGCAGCAAACTACCGTTGCAGATCTTGATATTTATGTAGAACTTCCACATCATCATCGCGGAACGCACATGAGCCGGTTTCTGGAAGTTCTGAACCATTTTCACAAAAATAATTTTATTCAGCGATTACCCGAATTTCTTGCTGAAGTAAAGAAGGCTCTTAATGCTGATTTTGCTTATGTAAACATCAGGTTCCCATATTTCATGAAAAAGACAGCTCCTGTTTCTAAAACAAGCTCACTGCTTTCTTATAACTGTTTTTTTAAAGCTTCATTGAATGAAGAATTTGAAATGCAGATTGGAGTTGAAGTACCAATTACTACTCTGTGTCCATGCTCAAAGGAGATAAGTGAAAATGGTGCGCATAGTCAGCGATCAACTGTTAATGTAATGATCAGTTATCATGAATTCATCTGGTTGGAAGAGATAATAGAGCTTATAGAAAGTTGTGCAAGTTGTGAGATTTATTCACTGCTTAAACGAGTTGATGAAAAATATGTAACCGAGAAAGCTTATGATAATCCAAGATTTGTAGAAGATATCGTAAGAGAAGTCACATTAAAACTGCAAAAAGAAGAACGAATTGACTGGTTCAAGGTGCAATCAGAAAATTATGAATCTATTCATAACCACAATGCTTATGCTTGTGTAGAAATGGATAAAAGGAAATAAATGAAAGTCACATCAAAACACTTAAAAAATGAATTTAAAGTTATAACAGCCAGGGATAATTCTAATCCATTGGTTTGTCTTCAGCTTTACATCCGCATTGGTTCTGCCTGGGAAGAGAGATCGGAAGCTGGATATTCACATCTAACAGAACATCTTGTATTCAAATCTACAAAAATGTTTCCAAAGAATGCAATAATGAATAAGATTACGAACCTTGGTGGATCTATTAATGCTTACACCGAGTTTGATTCAACCTGTTTTTATATCGCACTTCCTTCTGAATTTACAGAAGAGGGAATTGAAATACTATCTGAACTTGCACTTAATGCAGATTTTTCTAATGAGGATTTCATTTCAGAGAAAAAAGTAGTTATCGAAGAGCTTAAGCAATTTAAAAATGAACCTGAAGATTCTTTTATTGAAGATATTGCAGCTGACTACTTTACAAAAAATCCATATAAAAAGCCAATTATTGGAAATTTGAACTCTCTAAAAAAAGCAGATCCGGATTCACTTCGCAATTTTTATAAAAAATATTATGTTCCTAATAACTGCTTTCTAGTTGCTTCGGGTAATATCAATGGAAATGAACTAGATAAAGTGATCGAGAAGTACTTTGGAAAGTGGGAGCCTTCAGCATTAAAAGAACGAGTTAGGATGAGTAATCACTTTCCAATTAAGCCTGAGATCAAGTATTTGCCAAAAGATATCTCCAGCAGTATGCTCGCTTTTGTTATTCCCGATCTGGCAGAAACCGATCCCGATTCTTATGCACTTTCATTAGCTACAAAAGCATTTGCTATAGGTAAAAATTCAAGATTATATAAAAGGTTATTCACGAAAGAGAAGCTCATTGATAATGTGCATGTTCATTCTCTAAGTGGAATTAATGACGGTGCATCAGTAATAGTAATTATGCCCAAAAGAAAAGCCGATCTAACTAAGATAAGTAAAATATTTTTGGAAGAACTTAAGCAGTTTTTTTTGCATGGAATTAGCGATGTTGAATTAGAGGATAATAAAAAAGAATTTGTTTATTTCTATCGCTATACATTTGAATATATGGAGTCTCTAGCATCCAGTTTAGGAAGTGAAGAAATTCTTTCTAACTACAAAAAGTTCTTTGAATATCCGGAAATGATAAGGAATATCACTAGCAACGACATAAAAAGAATAATAAAAAATTATTTCAGCAAAGAACACCTATATATTTATTGTACCGGAAAAAATAATGTAAATGATAGCATTATTGGTAAGCTTCTTAAAGAAAAATATAGATCTAACAAAATTATAGAACAAACATTTTTTGAAACACGATTAGATAATGGTTTAAAGGTTCTTTTAAAAAAGGTAACAGGAAAGCCTACAGTTGGTATCTCGCTTTCGTATGAAGTTTCCCAGTTAAACGAAACCGAGAAAAATCTTGGTATTAATTATCTTACATCTGCCTTGTTACTTTATGGAAACGAGAAACGAAACTATCAACAGTTTTTAAATCATTGTATCTCAAATGGGATAAACTTTGGGATAAGTTCACAAAGTGAGACAACCATTGTTAACGCAAAATGTTTTAAAGAAACGCTTCCTGCAAGTTTAGAATTACTTTCCGATGTAGTGCTTCATCCTACATTTCCAATGGAACATTTCAACAATATTAAAGTAACTACAAAAAGTAATTTAGATAGAGTTAAAGATTATCCGCAACATAGTTCAGCACTTTTATTTAAAGAGCTAATCTTCGGGAAAAAGAGTAATCTCAACAGTCGTTCCGGCTCTAAAACATCAATTCAGAATATTACCTTGAAGCAGGTTAAAGAGTGGTATAGTATACATTATCAACCGGAAAATATGTCACTTGCTATTGTTGGTGATTTTAATTTTGATGAAGCTCTAAGATTATGCGAGGCAAACTTTGTTTTTAAGAAAAATAATTATTCGAGATCAATTCAAGCAGCACTAATAAATTCATCTAAAACGCGATACAAACTAACCAAAAAGGGAATGGATCAAGCGATTATTAATATTGGTGGTTTTGCTTGTAATGCACATGATAAAATTAAGAACACAGCATTTCATGTTCTCTCACAGATAATTGGTGGTGATTCTGATTCGGTCCTTTTTACGGAACTTCGTGAGAAACGTGGTCTTGCTTATTCCGTTGATTTTAGTTTTAGTTCTGTGAGATCTGTCGGATTCTGGGTTGCTTCAGCAGTTGTTGATAAAACAAATAAAGATGAAGCATTAAAAGTGATCCGCGATATTCTAAAAGATATTATGACAAATGGTATCACACCTAAGGAGCTTGACAAAACAAAGAATTTTATTCGAGGTCAAAGAGTTATGGAACAAGAAAGTGTGCTGAACCTGGCACAAACGCTTTCCATTTTAGAGTCCTTAGGGTTAGGATATTCATACTATTTGAAAAGAGATGAACGTTTGGATGGAGTAGATGTGAAAATGCTGCATGAACTTGCATCCGAATATTTCAAAGAAGAAAATCAATTCATACATATTATGGTTTGAGAGAATTTAATAAAATGAATGAGAAAATTATAACAATTGGAATCGATCTTGGCTCAAGAATGTCAAAGATTGTTGTTTTGAAAGATGATAAGATTTTATACACAAATGTAATCGATACCGGTGTAAATCCAAAAAAAGTATCTGAAACCTTATTACATGATGCACTAAAAGAGACATCACTTTCAAAAACTGATATCACTAAGATATACTCTACAGGTTATGGAAGGAATATTGTTCCATTCTCAGATAAGCGTATTTCTGAGATCAGCTGTCATGCTAAGGGTGCAAATTATTTCTTTCCTAAGGCAAGAACGATAATAGATATTGGGGGGCAGGATTCTAAAATTATTATAGTTGATAAAAAGGGTCATGTAAAAGATTTTGTAATGAACGATAGATGTGCAGCAGGAACTGGTAAATTCTTAGAAGTAACTGCAACTACGCTTGAAACAACAATTGATGAACTGGGTGATATTTCACAGTTATCAACAAAAAAGATAGATATCAACAGTACTTGTGTTGTCTTTGCTGAATCAGAAATTATTGGCCTTATTGCTGATGGTTTTGAAAAACCAAATATTATAAATGCTGTTCACCGTTCTATTGCAAAAAGAACAAAAAATCTTACTTCACAACTTCATTGGCAAAAGCCAATAGTCTTTACTGGAGGAGTAGCGAAAAATTCTGGAATGCAAATAGCGATTTCAGAGATAATGGGTACAAAAGTGATTGTGCCGGAGAATTCATTTATTACAGGTGCTCTTGGTGCAGCAATTTTTGCTAAAGAGAACTGTGCAAAATAACTTTCAACTTGACACCTTAATCGATTATAAATTCGTTAATTGCAATAATTAATATAGTTTAAGGAAACTAAAATGAGAGTAATATTATTAGTATTAATTGTCACTGTTTTTTGCATTAATTTATATGCACAAAATGAAAAAAATATGTCTAATATTAATGATTTCAAATACAATCTCAAACTTATTAAATTTTACATAGAAAAATATGAATATGAAAATGCGCTTGAATACATTGATAAAACTCTGGAAGAAGCGATAAAAAAGGATTCTTTATACTATTTTAAAGCTTTCATTTATGAAGAGCTGGAAGATTGGCTGCAAGCATCAGAATTCTTTGCTAAAGCTATTTTACATTCTTCAGAAGAGAAAGTGATTGATGAGCTTTTAACAGATTTTGAAATTGCAATTATCCACGTTTCTCCGCTTTCTGCATTTGATATTGTTTCGGCTGCAGTTTCCAATGCACAGAATACTCAAAAACATGTTGGTTTTCTTAACATATTAGCACGACTATATGAGAACAATCAGCTTTATGGTGAAGCAAATGATGTATATAGAACTATACTTATAGAAACTAAAGAATCTGAGAGCTACAAATTACAGATTAAAATAGCTACAAATAATATATTCCAAAAGGATTACGAAGAAGCTTTGGATATTCTTGAACCGCTTATTACTCTCAATGATTCCCTATATATTGAAAAATTGCTCTTCTTAAATTATATTGCAAACATTTCACTTGAATATTACGATAATGCAAAATCATCACTTATCCGACTTTATTTAGATTTTCCTGAGCATACAAACCGAGAAGAGATCATTGCAGGATTAGCTGATATCTTCAAACATCAAGAGCAATATCTTATGAGCTGGTATATGCTAAATGAACTTTTTAAAATAAGTGATGAAGCAAGAAGATTCAAAATTCAAAATGATGTTGAGCGCATTAAAGAAATGATCTGTGAAAGCAATACAATAGAAGATCAATTTAGATATTTTATACCCATTTTAGAATTTGAAGAACAGGGATTATACCCTGATGATATTGAATGAGAAAGTAGAATACATTTAATATATTGACTCGTAAATGTTATATTAATTTTTTTGTAACAAATAATATAAAATAGTAATAAATAATTAATATAGGAGCTAATATGAAAAAATTTGAAAAAGTTACTTTAGACGGTAATTATGCTGCTGCGCATGTAGCTTATGCCTTCAGTGAAGTTGCCGCAATTTACCCCATCACTCCTTCATCTACAATGGGTGAATATGCCGATGCATGGGCATCGAATGAGCGGAAGAATGTTTTTGGTCAAACTGTTGATGTAATCGAAATGCAATCGGAAGCTGGTGCAGCTGGGGCTGTTCATGGCGCACTGTCTGGTGGAGCATTCACGACCACATTTACTGCTGCTCAAGGTCTTATGCTTATGCTCCCGAACATGCATAAAATTGCCGGTGAAATGTTACCTACGGTTTTCCACGTTTCAGCAAGATCACTCGCTGCTCAATCACTTTCGATTTTTGGAGATCATTCAGATGTGATGTCAGCAAGAAACACAGGTTTTGCTATAATGTCAGCTGGCTCTATTCAAGAGATAATGGATCTGGGAATTGTTTCACATCTTTCTACATTAAAAACCAGTATTCCCTTCTTGAACTTCTTTGATGGATTCAGGAATTCTCACGAAATCCAAAAGATCGAAGTTATCGATTATGACACAATGCGTGAAATGATCGACATGAAATATGTTGAGAATTTCAGAAATAGATCTATGAATCCTGAAAGACCAATGGTAAAAGTTGGTGCTCAAAATCCTGATGTATATTTTCAGGGTCGTGAAACTAGTAATAAGTATTATGACGTAGCTCCCGAAATAGTGCAGGAATATATGGATGAATTAGCGAAAGTTGTTGGAAGACAGTATCATCTCTTTGATTATGTTGGTGCTCCGGATGCAGAAAAGTTAATAATTGCTATGGGCAGTGGAGTAGAAACTATCGAAGAAACAATTAATTATCTAAATGCAAGAGGTGAAAAACTTGGACTTATTAAAGTTCGTCTTTTCCGTCCTTTCTCTGTAAAAGCTTTCATTGATGCGATTCCAGAAACAGTTAAGAAAATTGCTGTTCTTGATAGAACAAAAGAACCAGGTGCAATAGGTGATCCATTATATTTGGATATTGTTGCAGCTCTTAATTATAGAAAGGATTTAACAATCATTGGGGGACGTTATGGTCTTTCTTCTAAAGAATTTACACCTTCAATGGTTAAAGCTGTTTACGATCACCTGGATGGAGCAGCTACACATGGTTTCACCGTTGGTATCAATGATGATGTTACTAATAGATCAATTAAAATTGGACCACAACTTAACACAATGCCGGAAGGTGGTATCAGTTGTAAGTTCTGGGGATTAGGATCTGATGGAACGGTTGGTGCTAATAAAAATTCAATCAAGATCATTGGTGATAATACTGATATGTATGCTCAAGGGTACTTCCAATACGATTCTAAAAAATCAGGTGGAATTACACGATCACACCTTCGTTTTGGGAAAAGCCCGATCCAATCTGAATATCTGGTTGAACATGCAAATTTTATCGGATTGCATAACCCTGCATTCATCGGACGCTACGATATTCTTGAAGGAATTAAGGACGGTGGAGTATTCTTACTTAATTCTCATTGGAATGCTGAAGAAGTATTTGAAAATCTGACGGAAGATATGCAGAAAACAATAATAGAAAAAAATATTAAATTGTATAATATCAATGCATTGAAGATAGCTAATGCTGTTGGGCTTGGCAGCAGGATCAATACTGTTATGCAGACTGCTTTCTTCCTTATTTCCGGTGTTTTAGATAGAGAAGAAGCTATTAAAATGATTAAGAAATCCATCGAAAAAACCTTCATTAAAAAAGGAAAAAACATTGTAGAAATGAACTGGACTGCTGTTGATAAAACTAACGAAGCATTGGTTGAAATCCCTGTTCCTGATGCAGTTCCTGCAAATCACATAAAAATGAAGAAACTTGTACCGGATGATGCAGATGAATTCACAAAGAATATTATCGAAAAGATTATGAGAGAAAAGGGAGACAGTATTCCAGTTTCTCATATGCCATTAGATGGTTTTGTTCCTTCCGGAACTACAAAACTTGAAAAACGCGGTGTATCACCGATCGTTCCACATTGGGACGCAGATCTGTGTATTCAGTGTAATCAATGCTCCATTGTATGTCCTCATGCAGCTATCCGACCTAAACTAATTAAAAATGAAGATATGAAAGGAGCACCTGATAGTTTTAATACTCTTACAGCTATGGGAAAAGATAAAGATGAATTCCAATATAAGATCCAAGTTTATATTGAGGATTGTCAGGGTTGTATGGTATGTGTAAATGAATGTCCTAAAGATGCTTTGGCAATGAAACCGATCGAAGGAGAACGTGAAGCCGGTGAAAATGCTAATGTAGATTTCTTTGAATCACTTCCAAACGATGTAATGGGTTCAAATTTAGAGACAACAGTGAAGGGAAGTCAATTCAAACAACCATTAATGGAATTCTCCGGTGCTTGTGCAGGTTGTGGTGAAACTCCATATGTTAAACTTATCACACAACTCTTCGGTAACAGAATGACTATTGCAAATGCAACAGGTTGTACATCAATCTGGGGTGGAACTTTCCCAACTATTCCATATTGCAAGAATAAAGACGGTCATGGTCCAACTTGGGCAAACAGTCTTTTCGAAGATAATGCAGAATACAGCTTTGGAATGAGATTAGCAGTTGATGCTAATAGAAAGCAACTTCGCTACAATGTAGAGAAACTTCTAACAAATGGTGCCGATGCAAAACTTGAAACATTATTGAGAAAGGCTCTTGAATTATGGAACGCAAAGGATAATGAAGCTATACAAAATTCAATTCAGATTCAAAGTGTTCTTCAGGATTCATTGAAAAAAGCTTCAGGAGAAAATGAAGAAATCATCAGAAAGATCGTTGAACTCAAAAATCATTTTGTTGATAAATCTGTATGGGCTTTCGGTGGTGACGGCTGGGCTTATGATATTGGTTATGGCGGCGTAGATCACGTTTTAGCTACCGGAAGAAATGTTAATATTCTGGTTGTGGATACAGAAGTTTATTCCAATACCGGCGGTCAAGCATCTAAGGCAACTCCGCTTGGTGCTGTAGCAAAATTTGCAGAGTCTGGTAAAGCAACTGTTAAGAAAGACCTTGGTCTTATGCTGATGAGCTATGGATATATTTATATCGCTTCCATCTCGATGGGCGCAAACAAGGTTCAAGCTCTGAAAGCAATTCGTGAAGCAGAAGCCTTTGACGGACCTTCAATAATCATGGCATACGCTCCTTGTATTAATCATGGATTTGACATGTCTCAAACCATGTTGGAAGAGAAAAAAGCTGTGGATACAGGTTACTGGCTTCTTTATAGATTCAATCCTGAATTGAAAAAAGAAGGAAAGAATCCATTTGTATTAGATTCCAGAGAACCAAAATTACCTGTTAGAGATTTCCTCGAAGGTGAAAGACGTTATACATCTCTGGAAAGAACATTCCCGGAGAAAGTGGAAGCTTTCCGTGAAGGATTTGATACTTATGCAAAAGAGCGTTATGCAAAATATGTAAAGATGGCAGAAGATATATAATTGAACCACAGATAAACGCGGATTTACGCAGATAATAGAAGCCTGCCGGGTATTGATTCCTGGCAGGCTTTTTTAGGAAACGAAAAAAAGTTGTCTTTCTGAGGAATTCTTTAGTTAACTTTCTCACGAAGAATCTCAACTTTTTCGGTATACTGGAGGAAATTTGATCCGTTCCCGCCGTTCAATCCGTTTACCAAGTTACGATTACACAGCCAATGGAGCATATTTCATAACAATATGTACACATAAAAGAGAACATTCTCTGGGTGAATTAATAAATGGTGAAATGAAATTATCCGTAATCGGAAAAATGGTTTCAGAAAAATGGTTTGATATTCCAAATCATCATGATCACGTAAAATTGGGAGAATTCATTATCATGCCAAATCACATCCACGGTATCATTTAGATCGAATCAAATGATACCATAGGGGCATTCCCCGGAATGACCGAAGAAGTTGAAGCATTCCCCGGAATGACCGATGAAGTTGAAGCATTCCCCAGAATGACCGATAAGAAAGAAAGGATTTGCCAGGGCAAACCCCGACGCAAACCCCGACGGAAACCCCAACGGTTGGAATTAGAATGTGAACGTAAATTTGGGAAACCTCAATCCGGTTCGTTATCAATGATAATCAACCAATTCAAAGGATCCGTAAAACGTTGGTGCAATAAAAATGATCATAAGTGGTTCAGATGGCAGAGAAATTATTACGAGCATATAATTCGAAACGATAAAGATCTATTTGACATAACAGAATATATTAAAAAGAATCCAATAAATTGGAGGAACGATGAATACAAAATATGATCAGAGAGAAATTATATTCAAACCTATTGGAATTATTCATTCACCTTTCAAAGATCGTAAAGGAATGCCGATCCAACCTATCGGAGCGCAAGGTGTGAAAGGTAAAATAGAGATTTTTCCCGAATTCAAAGATGGTCTCAAAGATCTGGGTGGATTTTCTCATATCATTTTACTTTTCAATTTCCATTTATCAACCGATTATAAGCTCTTGGTTAAACCGTTCATGGAAGATACAATAAGAGGTGTGTTTGCCACTCGAGCACCACGCCGTCCCAACCAGATCGGGATGTCAATCGTTAAACTGGAAAGTGTCGAAGATAATATTCTGCATATTTCTAATGTTGACATTGTGGACGGGACACCAATTTTAGACATCAAACCATATGTGAAAAGAATTGATTGCGTTGAAAGTGAAAAGATTGGCTGGTTAGAAAAGAAAGTAAATAAATTCGATAATAAAATTTCGGATGACAGGTTTAGCGGAAAATAATGGGAAGAATTAAAGTATTATCAGAAGAAGTTGCAAATAGGATCGCAGCCGGAGAAGTTATTGAAAGACCTGTTTCGGTAGTTAAAGAACTGGTTGAAAATTCAATTGATGCCGGATCATCACAGATAACTGTGCATATAGAAAGCGGTGGCAAGAAGCTGATGCGCGTTATTGATAATGGAAGAGGAATGAGCGAAGATGACGCATTACAAGCTTTTGAACGTCACTCAACCAGCAAAATTAAAACGGTAACGGATATTTTTAATATATCAACACTAGGTTTCCGTGGAGAAGCACTTCCAAGTATCGCTTCGGTAAGTCAGCTTATTCTTATCACAAAAGAATCTGACAGCGACACTGCTTCAAGAGTTGAATTTAGAGGTGGAAAACTCACTGATTTTTCTAAAACTTCTGCAAATACCGGGACAACAATTACTGTTAGAAATTTATTCAGTAATATTCCTGCTAGAAGGAAATTCTTAAAATCTGATCCAGTCGAATTTAAACATATTCTCAATTATTTACATTATCAATCAATTTTATATCCTCAAATTCATTTCCGTTTTTTAGCAGATGGAAAAGAAAAACTCAATTATCCTGCAGTTGCAGAAATGAAAGCAAGAATGTCCACTGTATTTGGAAGCGATTTTCTCAAGAAGGATCTGATAGAAGTTTCAGAGAAAGGACATGAAATCGAACTTTCTGGCTATATAAGTGGATTAAATGAAGAGAAAGAAGGATTTGCTGATTACAGGTACCTTTTTGTGAACGGAAGGTATATTCGTGATAAAATTGTTTTACATAGCTTAAAGTCGGCATATGGTCCATTCATAAAGAAACTACGCATATTTCAGCAAAGCAAAACTCCACCTTATATTTTGTTTTTGAATGTTGATCCGCAGCAAGTGGATTTTAATGTTCATCCTGCCAAGATGGAAATTCGTTTTAGAGATCCCGGCAAAGTTCATACTT
>JAGLPW010000012.1 GCA_023137125.1 Candidatus Cloacimonadota bacterium
ATTTGCCTTAGATTTTGGGATCTTATCAGATTTTGTGGCGGCAACCATGAATGGAATATTCATAGATTGCAACATTTGAATCATGAGAATATCTTTGGGATCTGCTTTATGCCTAATATCAACTAAGCAGACAACGCCTCTTAATTGTAGTCTGTTCTCAAAGAATGTAAGGATCATTTTCTTCCAAGAATCACGTTGGGTTTTACTTACCTTTGCATATCCATAACCGGGCAGATCAACAAAACTGAAAAAACCATCCAGCTCTTTTTCATCAATTTTGAATCTGATCTCAAAGAAATTGATCAATCGTGTTTTACCTGGTTTATTACTAACTTTAGCAATTCCTTTTCTATTAAGTAACATATTTATCAAAGTAGATTTCCCTACATTAGATTTTCCTGCAAAGGCAATTTCTGCAAAAGCTGTTGGATGATAATCTACAGGTTTTACAGCACTTTTAACAAATTTTGATTCTACAATTCTCATTTATTTTTCCAAATTGTTGTGATTATTCAAAATAAACCATCGAAGTCATATCAGATTCCCAAACTTCTACGTCAGCCATTTTGCAATCAGGAACTTCAATGCGATTTTTCATTTCATGATAAATGAATTTTGCAATATTTTCGGAAGTTGGATTAATCCCTTTAAAATGTTCTAATTCGTTCAAATATGTATGATCGAGTAGCAACATTATTTCATTTAAACTTTTCTTTACTTCACCAAAATCTATTGTCATTCCAATTTCATCTATTTTCTCACACAAAATTCCAATACGTACTTTCCAGTTGTGACCATGAAGGTTCTTACATAATCCTTCGTATCCATCTAATTTGTGCGCCGATGAAAAATTTGAGGTTACATTCAGCTTAAACATCACCCCTCCTCACTTCGTATTCAAAGCAACCTCGAATAAATTTTGAGTGCTTTATTTGTAAAGAACTTTAATAATTGACAAAATGAGTGCTCACCAGAATTTTCCTAGCATTAATAAATGATAAATGAGGAAATTTATGAAATGTAATGGTATGAGAAAAGAAAAAACAAAAAATGGCAGGAAAATAGATGTTAGATGCAACACTGAATTTGATAAACATGCTCTTTTCTGCAAAGTGTGTGGTCACTCAACCGATGCTCTTTCCGGTCAACTTTCTGCAAAAGTGAATTACCAAGATGTGTGGGAAAAATTCAAACCTATTAAATCTAAATATTATTCATTCTCTATTTTTATTATTCTCACATCTTTTTTACTTATTGGTTTAGGAATATTCTTCAGTAAAGATCTAGCAGAGAGTTTCAAGATAGATCATTATCTTTTTACAAATCTCATGCTGCTGATATTAGTCCCATTTACATTGATCCCATTTGGATTCAAAGAGAATTTTACTAACGAGCCTTTTAAAATATCAAAGTACTTTCAGGCATTAAAATCCTATCCCAAGTTCTTTTTGCTGACGCTTGTAAATATTCTTTTTTTCTTACTTCTAAAGATACTTTGTACAGGTTATATTTTGGGAATTACCGTAGATCCCATACTGCATCCTGTTAGATTTATTTTGGTTCTTTATTGGATAACAATAACTTTCCCGGCAATTCTTCTTATTATAAGGAAGAAAATGAATCCTATAAAAGCTGTAGTTAAATGCTACACAGCAAGTGCAGAAACACGTTGGCAGCAATTCTTCATTGTGTTCAGGCTGTTTGTGATGAATATTATAGGAGCCGCATTTGCAGGGTTAGGGCTACTTGTAACGATCCCATTCTCATATATTCTAATTGAAAAATATTACCAGAGTTTAGATGAATTTGAGCTTTTTGAATAAACAAAATAAACAACGGCAAAAATGGAACATTTAAGAATTGGAATCGTAGGAAATATCGGAGTTGGAAAGTCTACATTAGTAGATGCAGCAAGTAAAAAACCCTTTAGTGAAATATTGCTTTCAACAATTCCCAATAAAATTGGGGATGAAAAAGTTTATGCCTTTCAAGAAAAATTTAATCCTAAAGTTTTAGATGCATTCTATGAAGACCCTATAGGAAATGCATTCATGGCACAGATCGAATTCTTCAATGGTAGATTAGACAGGCAGCGACAGATAGAAAATAGGAAGGGAATTGTTTTAGAAGATAGAACTTTAGCTGAAGATTATCATATTTTCGGTATGGCGCAAAAGATCATGGGGAACATGACAGAAGAAGAATTCCTGGCTTATCAGCGTAATTATGATCTGATGACTCAAGAGATAACGTTGCCGGACCTTATCGTTTACTTAAAAGCAGATGTTCCTGTTCTATTAGAAAGGATCAAAGAACGTGGGAGAAAAAGTGAAGCAGGAATTCCAAGAGAATATCTTGAACAATTGAATCAGCTTTACGACCAATTTGTTAATCGCCACGTTACTTGCCCCGTGCTTGTTATAGACGCAAATGTGGATACTCCAATTGATAAATATATAGAAACGACGATCAATAAAATTGCTGAAAAAATTAGATCTCTTGATTTGCGTGTAACAACTCCGGGGATCAGTAAATGGGTAACTTTACCAGAAACAGCCGCAACTCTTAAGGCAATAGATGCAGAAACAAAATTGGAAAAGTTCTTACTAGAAAATCCAAGACTTATCTCTGTAGCAGGAAATGTAGGTTTGGGTAAATCAACTTTAACGGCGATCATGCAACGGAGCTTGAAGATAAATGGATTATATGAAAATCCTGAAGAAAATCCGCTTCTGGAGAAATTTCTTAAAGATAAGAAAACCTATTGTTACGATCTTCAGCTTCACTTTTTAAATATGCGAAAAGAGCTTCAAGTAAAGGGAACCAGTGGAAAAGAGAGTTATGTATTAGATAGATCGTTGCCGGAAGATCTATTGGTTTTTTGCTATCAATTTCATAAAGATGGGTTTTTGAATCGCGATGAACTTGATCTGCTAACTGCAAAATTTAAAACAGTATGTAATGAAATTCCTTCATCTGATCTTTTAATAGTATTAAAAGGCAGAACTGATCTTGCTTGGAGCCGAATCCAACAACGTGGAAGAGAGATGGAGATGGAAGGTGGTTGGAGCAGAAGTGATATTGATGCATTGAACGGATGGTATAGAACTTATGCCAATGATGTTTGCCGATTTGGATATCATAAAGGTAGAATAATTGAGATAAATGTTGAGAAGATAGATTTTACGAACCGTATTCATGTGGGATATATTTTTGAGATCATTTACAATGCACTCTTAAACTAGGAGATTCAAATGAAAAAATCAATATTTTTTCTGGTTATTTTAATATTTGTTAGCTCAACATTTGCAGAAGATATCGGATTAATGCGAAAATCAATTATTATGTCAACTCTGTGGCAGACAACATCAGCCGAATATAAAGCTCTTGCCTATCAGGCTTATAATATTGCCAGATTGCGTTTGGATGAAGATCTTAAAATTAAGCGAACACAAAAAAGAGCAATAATTGTAGATGCAGATGAAACAGTTATAGATAATTCTGCTTTCCAAGTAAGAATGATAGTAGATGATGCGCAATATTACGGGGATTTTGATAATTGGGTGAAAAGTGCAGAAGGTAAGGCAATACCTGGCTCATTGGATTTTCTTAATTATGCTCATGAGAATGGCTGTGATATATATTATATTTCTAATAGAAAGTTACATCATATGGAAGGAACCCTTAAAAACCTTAAGATCTTGGGTTTCCCGCAAGCCGAAGTATCTCACATCCTTCTAAAAAATGATACTTCCAATAAGGGGATCAGAAGAGATCAGGTGGCAGAAGATCATTTTATTGTTATGCTTATTGGAGATAATTTAATTGATTTCGAAGATGTTTTTCGTCAAAAAAATATTGAAGAAAGATTCTCATCAGTAGAGAAATTTAAAGATGAATTTGGAAAGAGATTCATCATTCTTCCAAATCCTATGTATGGTGAATGGGAAAAAACTCTTTATGGCGGAACCAGACAAATTCCGGAGAAAGAAAAAGAAAAAAAATTGTGGGAACATTTAAATAATAATAAATAATAGAAGTACGCAATTACAATTCTTATAAGTAGTTAAATTTAAAAAACATGAAATAATAAATAGTCTTAATAATAAAATACAATTAAATTCTCCATTTAAATACAAATATTATTTTTTTCAACTTGACATTTCAAGAGCACAAAACAACTTTTTCGCATAGCCGTTTTAAATATTACAAAGGGGGAAGTTATGAAAAAAATCGGTTTGATTATTATTCTTACAGTTTTGTTGATCCTGCCAGTTTATGCACAAGTTGGAAAAATTGCCGGGCGGGTTACTATCGAGGACAGTGGACAACCACTTGCTAATGCTGCAGTAATATTAGTTGATGCAGAACAAGGTACTTATACAAAAGGTAATGGTACTTTTACATTAACAGATGTTCCTGTTGGTATCGTTGAAGTTCAATTTCGTTATATGGGTTACGGAACCAAAACCCTTGAAGTTGAAGTTATTGAAAATGAAACCGCAATTATTAATGTTAAGCTTGTTGTTGAATCGATTGGGATTGAAGGAATAAAGATCGTTTCTGATCGAGCTAAAGAAAGACAAACTCCTGTTGCTTTTACAGATATGGATAAAGAAGAGATGGAATCTAAACTTGGATCTAGAGATATTCCATTAGCATTAATTACTACACCTAGTGTTTATGCTACTAATCAAGGTGGCGGAGCTGGTGATGCCAGAGTTAATGTTCGAGGTTTTGACCAACGTAACGTTGCTATTATGATCAATGGTGTACCTGTTAATGATATGGAAAACGGCTGGGTATATTGGTCAAACTGGGATGGAGTTGGTGATGCAACTTCCTCAATTCAGATGCAGAGAGGTCTTAGTGCTGTTAACCTTGCTACACCATCTATTGGTGGAACTATGAACATCATTACTGATCCTACTGCTATGGAATCAGGTACAAAATTTAAACAAGAATTTGGTACTGGTGGTTTCTTAAAATCTACCGTTATGGCAGGTACAGGTCTTATTGATAATAAATTTGCCATTAGCGCTGTAGGTGTAAGAAAAACTGGTGAAGGTCTCATTGATAAAACATGGACTGATTCTTGGGCATACTATCTTGCCACAGGTTGGAATGTGAGTTCTAACAACAAACTTGAACTATACGTTGTTGGAGCTCCTCAAAGACACGGTCAGAATCTTTACAAACAAAATATTGCAACATATGATCAAGAATATGCTGATGACCTGGATGATTATTATTCAAATGTAGATACTGCTTATGTTAAATTCCCAGAGCAAGGTTATGATTTTAATCAGAACTGGAGTCCTGTAAGCAATTATTATGATGGAAAGCAATTTTGGAATGGAGAAGAGCATGATCGTCATGATGAAAATTTCATTAATGAGAGAGAAAACTTCTATCATAAACCACAGGTTAACTTGAACTGGTATACTAAACTTAACGAAGATTTCAATATTTATTCAATTCTTTATTATTCTGGTGGTGAAGGTGGTGGAACAGGCACTTATGGTTCTATCTTCCGTCGTGATGCTAATGGTGAACTCGGTGATGACGATTACAAATTCTATTATGGACCATCGCCATGGGCTTGGGATTGGGATGAAACTATCGCAATGAATTCAGGTCCTGCTGGTGACTACTGGGTTGATAAAGACAGTCTTTACAAAGAAGACGGAGAGGCTTTAGGAATATTACGTAATAGCCGTAACAATCAATGGACTATTGGCGCAATTTCAAAAGCATACTTTACAATCAATGAAAATTTCACAACATCTGTAGGTATTGATTGGAGAACTGCTACAATAGATCACTTCAGAGAAGTAAGAGATTTGCTTGGTGGAGATTATTACGATCCACGTTCTGATGAAGATAACGATTTAAGTGATTTCTGGACCATTGAAGAAGACTTTAAAAGAGAACTCGGTGATAAAATTGATTACTACAATACTAATTCTGTAGATTGGATAGGTGGATATTGGCAAGGTGAATATTCATTAAATGCTCTAACTGCTTATCTTATGGGTGGTTATTCCACAATCAAATATTCTTATGAAGATCATTTTTCAACTGCTGATACACTTGCTAATGGAGAGCCCGATATCGACAGTGGTGAATTAACTACTGAGACTGATATGTTAGGTGGTTATCAAGTAAAAGGTGGATCCAGCTTTATAATTAATGACTATTTAGATATCTTTGGAAACGTCGGTATGGTAAGTAAGTGCCCAATATTTGATGAAGTTATAAATGACTGGACTGGTGAAAAATTCGATAATCCAAAAAATGAAGAATTCCTTGCTTTTGAAGCAGGAATAAATTTCAAAGGATTGGATGGAAAATTGGCAACAAAAGCTAATTTCTATTTCACAGATAGAAAGAACGAATCACAAAGCTTTGAGCATGATACACTAGAAGGAGATGAGATTAAGATCTTTGTAAGTGGTCTTGATTCAAGACATCTTGGTTTTGAGTTGGAAGCTAGCTATATGCCTTTATATCTTCTAAGATTTGATGCATCATTTGCTAAAGGTGACTGGAAATACTTAAATAATGTTGAGGATACTCCATATGATGTTCCTGGTGGTGGAATTGAAACTATTGATATATATGTTAAAGATATTAAAGTTGGTGATGCACCACAAACACAATTATCATTTGGAACATCAATTTTTCCACTTGAAGGAATGAAAGCTCAACTTATAGTACAGCACTATCGTGATCATTATTCTGCTTTCAATGCATTTAGTAGAAATGATCCGGATGATACAACTCAAAGTTGGAAAATTCCGGATTACACTAAGCTGAATTTCCACTTGAATTATATACTTCCTGTGAAAGTTAATGGTTTAGGTGTTTCAGTATTTGCTCACATGTTTAATCTCCTTGATACGACTTTTATTCAAGATGCAACAGATAATAGTGAATACAACAGTTGGGGTGATAAAGAGCATAATGCCAATAATGCAGAAGTTTACTTAGGCATGCCACGAACATTTAATGCTGGAGTATCAGTTACTTTCTAAATAGATATCCATCATTGTGCTTTGGGGAAACCTTTATTGGTTTCCCCTTTTTTTATGCTCTCCTTGGCAAGGGGAGATATCCGTTGTTTGACGGGCAGAGGGGTTTTAAAAGGAAATTCACAATTAATCCCCTTATATTCCCCCTTACGAAGGGGACGAGACAAATTTCAACCTTGCAAGCGTTTCTCTCAAAATTTTCATGCTATTTGACGCTTTCAAGGTATGTTTGAAAATGTCAGATTTCTTTCGACAGTTATAGTTTTACACACCCTGGAAGAGTCAAAATTGGAGAGTGTCTGAAAGAAACCCTTACAGGGTGTTGAAAACCAACGAGCAATATAGAATCTTTTATTTGACTAATTACTAAACAATTAAATTTATTCTCTGGAATGTATAATGCATTATATTAAGGAAAAAATGGAATAAAAAATATGGAGGAAAAAATGTTAAAAAATTTATTTGTGGTCTTATTAATTATGTGCTCATTGCTTCTGATGGCAGATGCATATGACCTGCGTAATGTGAATGGTGAGAATTATGTTCCCGGTATCAGGAATCAGGGTCCTTACGGAACTTGCTGGACCTTTGGGGCCTATGCATCTATGGAAGGAAATATGATGATTACAGGCGCTTGGACTGCTGCCGGGGAAACAGGAGAACCCAATCTTGCAGAAGCACATCTAGATTGGTGGAACGGATTTAACCAACATAACAATGACGATACCGACCCACCTACAGGTGGTGGTTTGGAAGTTCATATGGGTGGAGATTACCGTGTTACAACTGCCTATCTTTCCCGTGTGGAAGGTGCAGTTCGTGAAATAGATGCACCTTACACCAATATTTCTTCACCTCCCGATAGATGGTTAGCAAGTTATCACTATTTTTATCCAAGAGATGTGGAATGGTATAAATTGGAAGATGATCTTTCGAATATAGATGTTATTAAACAGGCAATTATTGATTATGGAATTATGGGAACTTGCATATCATATAATGGTGCATTTATTTCAAATTACAATCACTATCAGCCACCAACTAATCCGGATGATCCAAACCATGCAGTATCTATTATTGGCTGGGATGATGCACATGCAACTCAAGCCCCATTACCAGGAGCATGGCTTGCGAGAAATAGTTGGGGCTCAAATTGGGGCAACAGTGGTTATTTCTGGATCTCCTACTATGATAAACACTCCTGCCGTAATATTGAGATGGGTGCAATTTCCTTTCAAAATGTAGAACCAATGGCATACGATAATGTTTATTATCACGATTATCATGGCTGGCGAGATACATTAGCAGTTGCTACCGAAGCGTTCAATGCTTTTGAAGCAACCGGAACTCAAGTTATAGAGGCTGTGAGTTTCTTTACTGCTGTAGATAACGTTGACTATATAATAAGGATATATGATGATTTTGATGGAACCGATCTTACAAACGAACTTTCTACGGTTTCGGGTGATTATGATCATGCAGGACTTCATACCGTAGACCTTACTACAAGTATTTCGTTAACAGCGGGAGAAGATTTCTATGTTTACTTATCTCTTTCATCTGGAGGTCATCCTTATGACAGAACTTCTGATGTACCAGTATTATTGGGAGCTGCTTATCGTACAATTGTAGAATCTTCTGCCAATCCTGAAGAAAGCTATTACAAAAATGGCGAAGACTGGCTTGATTTCTATGATTATGACGATCCATCCGGTTTTCAAAATACAGGAAATTTCTGCATAAAAGTTCTTTCTATAGGCGGTGTACAACTTGATCCTCCTACAAATATAAACATTGATGATGAAACAGGGCTTCTCTCTTGGGATGCTCCTACCTCAAGAGAACTTACCGGATATAATGTTTATCTAGATGATATGAATACTGTTCTCACTTTCACAACAGATCTACAATGCTTGCTTACGGATTATGAAGAATTAGTGTCAGGGCAAGAATATGTAGCCGGTGTTTCTGCAGTTTATGATGATCCAGGTGAATCAACAATAATTACTATCAACTTTATATATGCTGGAACAGAAGCCGATGATGCTCTTGTTGATGCAACAATTCTTAATGGTAATTATCCTAATCCTTTCAATCCTGAAACTACAATTTCTTTTTCAGTAGTACAAACATCTTCGTTAGTGAATCTTGATATCTACAATTTAAAAGGTCAGAAGATAAAGACTCTGGTTAATGAAATATTGTCTGCAGGAAATCATTCGTATATTTGGAACGGAACAGATGAAAAAGGAAAATCTGTTGCTTCCGGAGTTTACCTGTACAAAATGAAAACAGGAAATTATGTTTTAACTAAAAAGATGATCCTTATGAAATAAGGGAATTAGCCCCGACGGTTTTTTCTGAAGGGGCAACTTCTCCTTATCTAATGAAATAGTAAAAATTTGGAAAAACTATAATGTCTGTCAGGGTGCATGTTTTCATGCACCCTGAATAGTATAAGCTAACAAAGAGGAATTATGAAAATCATATCTTGGAATATTGCAAATTATGATGATCATCCAAAATGGATTACAAGGAAGAATTTGATCACAGATGAAATAATAAAGGCAGATGCTGACATTATTGCTCTGCAGGAAGTGCGATTTAATAGAGATCATCCTAGCACAAAAGCCACAAATTTGAATACTTCTGAACAGCTTCTTGTGCAGCTTCAAAGCAAGAATAAATTTATAGGAGCAAAAATTATTACACAACCTGCAATGCATTATCAATCAACTGGTTTTTGGGAAGGTCTTTCAATTATTTCTAATGATGATATCATGGAAACGGGAGCAATGTTCCATTCTTATATCCAAAATCCTACAGACTCGAATAAAAGAGTAACACAATACTCAGTTGCAGTTTCAGACAATTTTGTTTTCTTTCTGTTTAATACACATTTCTCAAATGATGAGATGAATTTAAGATCAAATATTGGTGAGGTGATGAGCTATACAGAAAGGTTTGCTGGATATCCTCTTATATTGGTAGGAGATATGAATGCAACACCTCAGAACGAGAGTATTCATAAACTCACAATGCAGGGATTTATTGATATTTGGAATAAACTTAATCCTGAGAATAATGGTTTTACTTATCCAAGTTCTAATCCTGCAAAACGAATTGATCATTGTTGGGCAAATGAAGCTTTTGGACAAAAAATAAAAAGCATAAAACTAATAGGAAATAAACCAAATAAAGATGGAATTTATCCGTCTGATCATTTGGGTTTGGTAATAGAAATATAGGATAAGTTATGCTTTTAGCATTCAACACAATAATCACTGAAAAATACAAGATTAGTTTTGATGAGAAAACACTACCATTCATCATGAATGGTTTCCCATATGAAATTATCCATTTGGGTGATGATAAGTTAAATGATTTCAGAGTTGATGACAAAGTATTTTCTAAATACACGCATCTCTTGGTTACGGGTTCATCGCTTTCTGCATCACAAGGAAGTGAATTTGATGAAATAATTATAAAAGTAATTCAATATTTCATAAAAATTCAAAAACCAATTTTGGGAATTTGTCACGGACATCAAATGCTTGCCAGAGCAATTCTAGGTAATTCTGCTTGTAGAAAAGCAATAACTCCTGAATTCGGTTGGAAGAAAATGCAAATCAAAGCCAATTCGCTTTTCAAAGGTATTTTAAATCCAGTATTTCTTGAATCTCATTATGATGAAGTTTGTAATTTACCGGAGGAATTTATAATAATTGCTACAAACAACGAATGCGAAGTTCAAGCGTTTCAATATAAAAATTTACCTGTTTGGGGAGTTCAGTTTCACCCGGAAATGCAGTTTGAAAATGGAACAGAAATGCTGCAAGACCATATCAAAGAATATTCACATGACAAAGAATTCTACAGAAATGAATTAGATACCAAACTTCAGATCAAACAGAATTTTCTTATCTTTAAGAATTTTATTAATTCAGTAAAATAGAGGGATTAACGCTGGATAAATTGCTGCTCTTGATTGCTGAATTAAAACGTAATTAGTTTTCTGTATTATTTCTTGCTAAGTTCAAGTTGTAGATTTTGCAGAAATAATTCTGCTTCTTTTGGATTATTAAGTTGGATGATTTCCAAATGTGAAAGATCGTTCCTATTTGATAACTGACCATATTCTTTCTTGCGCCTTTTATATGTTTTTATCACCCACCAGAGCATGGAATCTGAAGTGAAAAATGATGTGAGAAATTTTTCCCGATTACCGGCATATAATTCCTTCTGAGAAAAAATGCGATATAAAGTACGCTTTAAAGCTCTCCAGAAAACGATGGGAAAAGAATAGTTCAACCAGATAATAACATCCACTTTTTCCCAGATAATATCACGGACTTTGCGATAATTACCATCGATCACCCATTGTGGATTTTGAATAGCCAGTATTACATTATCTGCAAAATCTTCTCTACTGGTCCAATTCGGACCCCAATGTAATTCATCAAGTTCGAAATGTTGGATATCGAGAATACCGGCAATATTGCCAGCAAGAGTAGTTTTACCGGAACAACTTGTTCCAACTACTACAATTCTCAAACCTGTTTTTTCAATTTTTTTAGATTCCATGGCTTTCAAAGGGAATTATGTCTGTATTATTGTCAATTTGTTCACAAAAATCTTGCCTGAAATAGTAATTATCGAATATATGATTTCATCAACATAAGGAGATATTATGGCTCATTTAAAAAGTTTTAGAGCAGGATGGGAAAACGAACATGTTGCAAAATATATAATCTCTAAATTTTCATTTATCAGTTCACCAAATACAATTGGAGATGATTTAGGAGTAGATTTCTTTTGTACAATTTTCGATGTTCAAATGAAAAATAAAAAAAAATATTTATTTCCAACTAAAAATTCTTTTGCTATCCAAATTAAAAGTAATCGTAGCGACATAAATTTTACAAAAAAAATAAACTATTTATACTTACTACATTTCCCATTTTTTGTTGGTGTTGTTAGTCAAAAGAAGAAAAAACTAACTTTTTATTCGAATATATATTTTGATAAAGAAATAACAATAAAATGGCCTAAAGAGAAACTGTTATTGAAACTATCAGATGAAAAACGAATTAACAAACCATATTATTATAACGAAAACAAAAAAGCCAGAATATTAACATTGCAAAAATGTGCTCAAATAACATTTACAGATGATGATGAATCAATTATTGAAAGTGTCGAATTAATTAAAAAGAACTGTTCTACAATGCAAAAGAACATATTAAATAGATTAACTGAACATTATGTTTTTTTTAATCCTAATACTCCTACTCAAGCTGATGTAGTAACAGGAAAGGATTCTTATAACGGAATAAGAAAACACTTCTTTAATAGATTTGGTGAACTACTTAGCAATCTAGAATGGTTTCTAAAGTCCAATCCAGAAAATCAGAAAGCAAGACATGAGCTTGATTATTTTAAAGAATTCTATAATAAAACTATTAAATTATGGGATTCTTTAGGAATGATAAAAAGAAAGTAAATAAAAAGGAATATAATTATGCATTTATATCTTGAACCATTAGTAAAAATATTCAAAGCAAATGCAAACCAAACTAACGCCGAACCAATGGCAAAATATATGAAGAATCTTTTTCCCTATCTAGGAATAAAGACACCATTACGAAAAGAGCTTTTCAGAGATTTTATTAAAGAAAATGGTTTGCCGGAAATAACAGAATTGAAGCAGATCATATTAGATCTGTGGGATCTACCAGAACGGGAATTTCAATACATTGCAATTGGTATCTTGAAGAAATTCACCAAAAAATGGGATGAAGACTTTATTGATCTATTTGAGCAGCTGATTATCACAAAATCGTGGTGGGACAGTGTGGATGGATTAGCCAGTTGGATGGTAGGAGAGCATTTTATAAGGTTCCCTCATCTTCGTGATAAATACATCGATAGATGGATGAGAAGTGGAAATATGTGGCTGCAGCGAACTTGTTTATTATTCCAGTTAGGTTATAAAGATAAAACAGATGAAATGCTTATGGGAAGTATCATTATGAGCTTAAATGGTAATAAAGAATTTTTTATTAATAAAGCAATTGGTTGGATATTACGTGAATATTCCAAAACAGATTCTCAGGCCGTTATAAAGTTTGTGGAAAATAATAAACTTGCCCCTCTCAGTAAAAGAGAAGCTCTAAAGTGGTTGAAGAATCAAAGGAAATTAGGAATTAAGAATTAGGAGATATTATGAAAAAAGTTATTTTATTATTTATAATATTTGTTACTATTTCCTGTGCAGTTAATAAGAAGGTCACACCCACAATACCTGTATGGTGGAATATACAAAAAGAAGGCTATATTCTTAGTTATGCAGAAGCAGAGAGTTATGAAGAGTACCTGGCAAAACTTGCTGCAAATAATATTGCATTCCAAACTTATCCAATTAAGATAAATAAATACCTCAATAACTATGTGGCAGTGAATTGCATTACTCCCGGAGATGAAGATATCCAGAAAGAACTCGATAAAGTATTTAATCACTTCACGAATTACCTGATGAATGTTGCAGATGTTCAAATGGAATTGGGTGAAATCTACATAATCCCTATCAGAGGGAAGAGCGTTAGATGTTTTGTACAATTAAAAATAGAACAAAAATATCTGCATGGCAAATTTGTGGAATTTCTGGAAACCAGTGATCTGTATATTAATCTCAAACTAAGAGCCGTATTAAAGAAATGTTTTAAGGATGAGATTAAAGAGTGAATTCTATACTACTTGATAATTCATTCTCAATTATAGTTTGACAATTAAGTTTGTATTTAGGTATTTGTTCACCTAAATGCGTGTAAGGTCGTAAAAGTTATATGTTTTGTGAATTTTATTGAGATAGAGAGCTAATATAAAAGTTCTAACCGGGAGGTTTTATTAATGAAGATCAAGATACCATCAATCATTAAAAAACAGATCATTGCCTTAACGGGATTTCTGTTAAGCGGGTTCGTTGCGGCACATTTGCTGGGAAATATAATGATATTTTTTGGACCTGACGCCTATAATAGTTATGCAAAAAAACTAATGAGCTTAGGCCCGATACTATATTTAATGGAAGCAGGGCTTATTATAATATTTTTGATCCACATGGGTTTTACAATAACCTTGGTTATAGAGAACAGAAAAGCCCGTCCAATAGCTTATAAGAAAACTCCCAGTACAAAAAAGCGATCAATTGCAACGCGAATAATGCCCTATACCGGCACTTTGATCTTTGCATTTGTGGTCTTGCATCTTCTAGATTTCAAATACAATAATCACTATGGTATGGTGGCGGGAAAACTGCAAGAAGGTTTATACGCTCGTGTTTATGAATCATTTACAGATCCTCTGCATTCCCTTTTATATATAATTGCAATTTGTGCAGTTTCGTTTCATCTTACTCATGCTATACAAAGTATGTTCCAAACGTTCGGTCTCAGCAGTGCAAAATCCCACCCGTATCTAGTGAAAATAAGTATTACAATTGGTGTTCTGATAGCTCTTATTTTTGGTTCACTTCCAATTTTTGTAATGGTGAAAGAGAAAGCTGCCCAGAAACCAAAAGTCAGTTTTTATGATACTTCAAAGGAGGTAATGCATAATGAAACTTAATTCCAATGTACCCAAAGGTAAATTGAAAGATAAATGGACGCAATATAAATTTGATATGAAACTTGTGAATCCGGCCAATAAAAGAAAATATAATATTATCGTTGTGGGAACGGGACTCGCCGGAGCTTCAGCTGCTGCATCATATTCAGAACTTGGTTACAATGTAAAAGTATTTTGTATACAAGACAGCCCCAGACGAGCTCACAGTATTGCAGCTCAAGGCGGTATTAATGCTGCCAAAAATTATCCTAATGACGGCGATAGTATTTACAGATTATTTTATGATACAATAAAGGGGGGAGACTATCGTTCACGAGAAGCAAATGTATATAGATTAGCAGAAGTAAGCAATAATATTATCGACCAATGTGTGGCACAAGGAGTTCCTTTTGCTCGCGATTACGACGGCACACTTTCAAACCGATCTTTCGGTGGTGCATTAGTTTCAAGAACATTTTATGCTCGTGGACAAACCGGCCAGCAACTTCATTTAGGAGCATGTGGAGCACTTATGAAAGAGGCTTCCAAACCGAATTTGGAAATATTCCCGCGACGTGAAATGATGGAATTGGTAATTCATGAAGGAAAAGCACGCGGGATCGTGGTTCGAAATTTGATAAACGGTGAATTGGAATCCTATACCGCAGACATGGTGGTTTTAGCATCGGGTGGATATGGAAATATTTATTTCCTTTCAACAAATGCAATGTCCACTAATTCTTCAGCAATATGGGCAGCACACAAAAAAGGTGCTTTCTTTGCTAATCCCTGTTTCGTTCAAATTCATCCCACATGTATGCCTGTGCATGGTGAGTATCAATCTAAACTTACTCTTATGAGCGAAAGTCTGCGAAATGACGGACGTGTTTGGGTTCCCCAAAAGAAAGGTGACAAACGTCATCCCAACGATATTCCTGAAAACGAACGAGATTATTATTTGGAAAATAAATATCCAACCTTTGGAAATCTTGTTCCCAGAGACGTAGCATCCAGAAATGCAAAAGAGCAATGCGATCTTGGTAAGGGAGTTGGCAATACAGGGCTTGCGGTTTATCTGGATTTCAAAGAAGCTACGAAGAGAATTGGTTTGGAAGCAATAAAAGCAAAATATGGAAATCTGTTTGATATGTATAAACAGATCACCGGAAAAGATCCGTACTCCGAGCCGATGATGATCTTCCCGGCTATTCATTACACTATGGGCGGTTTGTGGGTAGATTATAATCTGATGAGTAATCTTCCCGGTCTTTTTGTGCTGGGAGAAGCTAATTTCTCTGATCATGGAGCAAATCGTTTGGGAGCCAGTGCGTTGATGCAGGGTCTTGCAGACGGCTATTTTGTGGCTCCTTATACTGCAGGAAACTACTTGGCTCAAGTAAATAACAACGAACTTACAACTGATCACGAAGTATTCCAAGAAGCAGAAAAAGCAGCAAAAGATAAAATAGAAAAACTTTTAGCAATAAAAGGGAATCGAACTGTCGATGATTTCCATAAAGAATTGGGGAAACTACTTTGGGATAATTGCGGGATAGCTCGCAACGAAACCGACTTAAAAAAAGCACTAAAAGAAATTCCAAGGATACGCGAGGAATTCTGGAAAAATGTATTGATTCCGGGAACTACAGACAGTTTCAACCAAACTTTGGAGCGTGCAATGCGAGTTGCAGATTTTCTGGAAATGGCGGAGCTTATGATCCATGATGCCTCGGACAGAAAAGAATCTTGCGGATGCCATTTGAGAGAAGAAAGTCAAACTGAAGAAGGCGAAGCTCTTCGTAAGGATAATGAATACAGTTATGTCTCTGCCTGGGAATTCAAAGGTGTAGGAAAAGAACCGGAGCTTCATAAAGAGGAGCTTACTTTTGAAGAAGTAGAACTTACCCAAAGGAGCTATAAATAATGAAAACTATAAATATTACAGTAAAAGTATGGCGCCAGGAAAATGCCGTTGCTAAGGGTCATTTTGAAGATTATAAATTAACTGAAATTGATACCGATATGTCGTTTTTGGAAATGCTGGATGTACTGAATGAAGGGCTTACACTTTCCGGGGAGTTACCTTTGGCTTTTGATAGTGATTGCCGCGAAGGAATATGTGGGATGTGTGGAGCTGTGGTAAATGGGGAACCACACGGTCCAGTAAAAGCGGTAACAATTTGCCAGCTTCATATGAGAAGTTTTACAGATGGTCAGACCCTTGTAATTGAATCCTGGCGTTCAAAAGCATTTCCTGTTATAAAAGATATTGTTGTAGATCGTTCTGCTTTTGATAGAATTATGATGGCTGGTGGTTATATTTCCGTGAAAACCGGTACTACCACAGATGCAAATGCAAATCTAATAACCAGTGATATTGCTGAAGAAGCAATGGATGCAGCGCAATGTATTGGCTGCGGAGCCTGCGTGGCTGCTTGTCCAAATGCTTCGGCAATGCTGTTTGTAGGAGCAAAAGTAAGCCATTTGTCTTTGCTTCCTCAAGGGAAAATAGAATGTGTGGAACGTGTTAGAAAAATGGTAACACAAATGGATAAAGAAGGTTTTGGTTCCTGTTCAAATGAATATGAATGTTCTGTTTCCTGCCCGAAAGAGATAAATATTTCGCATATTGCCAGAATGAACAGGAAGATGATAAAGGCTACTATAAAATCTGTGGTAGGATAAACAGTTGCAGAAATTTTCTCTTACAGCCCGTATCTTTCCTTCATAGATTTAGAGCGAAAAACCAAAGCAGTTGCAAAATTAAGAAATGCTACAACTCCCAAAATAATAGCTAAACGAGACCAGTCTTCACCATTATTTGTTCGTATGCGTGCATAATAAAATATAGTTCTGATCCATTCAAAACCATATATAATCAAGGATACTTGAACTACTCTTGCAGAAAGTTTGTTTTTCCAAATTAGAATAAATGGAATTAATAAAGTTATAATTTGTAAAATGAACATATTTGCTCGACCTAGATGTGCAGCCATGATCAATGAGCATAAGATTATCGGTAAGATCTTCATGAAATTTTTCATAATATTTTCTCCTTTTTTATCCTTCGACTCCGCTCAGGATGACAATTTCTTTTGCTATGTCAATTGCTAACAGCCAATTCCTAATAGCTTTTTTCTCATTGTTCTCCGTGTGCTCTGTGGTGAAATTTCTTTTCTGAAATCATTTATACAATAAATCCCAATTCCCCTCAAAGATCTTCCATTTATCTTTCTCTTTATCATAATAGAAGGTGATGAGTCTGTTTTTCAATTCGGGATTTTCATCCAGGAACTCGTTGTATTTTGTCGAATCAGTATAGTTAGAAACATGATTTATAGATTTTTTATCTCCAATCCAAACAAATTTCTGATCTACCATCTTATCCCTGGTTTTCGTAGCGAGTCTTTGCGGTGGTTCATGATCGTAATTTCCCAACAAAACTACCCAATCTGTTTCTTTATCAGTGAATTCAGAAATAAATTCATAATATTTTTTATCAGCATTTTTCCAATTACGTTTGAAATCTTTAAAGATGAGTGTTTGTACGATCTCTTCTTGTTCGTCTAAATTCAACGCAACAATTTTCGTTTTGGAAATTTCACCACTTTCACGAATGCAGAACTGCACTTGATAATCACCTTTGTCCAATTCACCTGTGAGCGTACTAAATTCTTTATCATAATCCAGCTGGCGATCGTTATAATAGAATCTACCTTCTTGAAAGATCGTTACAGAGATGTTATCAGAATTCATGGTTATCGGGTCTCCAGCTTCATCGACCAATGTGAATTCTATCGGGATCAGTCTTCCATGTTCTTTATCTTGAGGTTTAACAAAATCATTTTTCTCCACATCATAATTTTGCCAAACACTGTCTGCTTTTACCATTATTACAGATGGAATTCTCGTGTATTCTGCCGGGATTAGATTCGCTCGCAAGGCGTAACAGCTAAGTGTTTTAAAATGGAAATCCTGCAAGTATTCAGCTTGTAGCATTTTGTCCAAAGACAGTATTCCTCTCACAGCTTTATCTTCATCGATCTTGTGTTTGGAATGAATATATTCAATAATTTTATTAATTTTTTCTTTGGGATCTTCTGTATTTTCAAAGATATAGTTTTCAGGTATGAAAATCTGCGGTAGTATCTCATAGAAGATACTTGGAGAAAGCAGATTTTGGAAGTTATCATCAGAAATTTCTGCCTGTTTCAAACGAAGAAATGTATCGTAAATATTTTGGAATTGCAGCTTATTTGCCTGCCACAAGAATTTTTTATCAATTTCCAACAACTTACTCCAAAAGTCTATCGGGATATTTTCATTCTCCTTTATGAAATCCAAAAGAGGTTGTTTGTTATTCCTGCATTCTTTAAATACATCCGCAAAAACAGAATCGGAAGGAACATAGTCGGGAATTTCTTTCTCGTCAAAACTTTTGATTAAAACATCATATTTTCTTTCTGCTTGTTTTTTCAATTCCGCAAAGAATTCGGGATTTTCTTTGTTATCGGCACTTCCTTTAGGATATTCTAAAGTATAATCTAAGCTTTTCCATTTTTGATCTTTCAATATCAGATCGTAAGATGTAGAAATCGAATTCTCATCATAGGGAACAAGCGCATAATCAAACAAACTGTCTTTGAAAGCTATTGCCAGAAATCCACCCTGACCGATCGTGAATTTACTGATTCCGGTGCTATCAGCTTCCAAAGTAAGCAGCGGACGGAACATCGAAAAATTGAAGGCACAAATATTTACTTTAGCATCTTTAACAGGCTTATTTTCTTTGTCAAAAATGTTCAAAGTGATCTCTCTTGCGTTTTGATAATAGCGTGTTGAATTCACATAATTATTGTTTTTCCCCTTTGAAACCACATCATCGGTACTGTCCGGGAAACTACTGCGAGCCAATATTAGAAGTGCTTTCTGCGAAGATGCACTGAACCAGGCAGAATTCAAATTGTAGGTTGGTGAAGTGTTCTCTGCATATTGCCATTTTCCGTCCAAATACATTTCCGTCCAAGCGTGATTATTATCTGTGTGAGCCCACCACGGCGTCCAAGCCGGACGGGCAGGAATTCCTACAGTCCGCAAAGCAGCAATATAAAAAACCTGCATTTCACCACATCTTCCAATCTTGCTTTTTTGTAAGACAGATAGCGGATCCTGCGTTCTGCCGGATGTGGACACAAAAGTCATATTTTCGCGTGTCCACAAAGTTATTTGGCGTATCCTCTCAGCAAGATCTGGATATTTCGTCACATAATTCATAAGTCCCAGATCAGAGAAAGCTTTTCGATAATTTGTTATCTTTTCGTGAGAGACAGTAGTTTTGGCTATATAAGAAAGTACAAATTCATCAGGATATTTTTCGTAATCTTCCAGGGCAAAAAGTTCTTTCAAAACCAGGTAATTTTCTTTTAAGTCATTTGGATCAGCATCCCATAAAGCACCACTTCTTTCAGTAGAAATCAGATAAGCCATCAATCCGTCTGGATATGTTTCCAAAAAGGAATTATAAACTAACTGTACATCTTCAGGAAGATTTTCCAAATTTTCCATAGCCCGCACCGTGAGCGTATCAATCAAGCTTTGTTCAATTGTGAAATCTGCCGATAAAGTAATGGTAAATAAAATTAATATTATAAAGCTGTAAAATTTAATCATCTGTTTTCTCCTACAAACTCTTCTCTGATTCTAAAGAACCTATTGTAAAATTAAAACAGAATTAATATTGTCAACAAGGATGTGGATTTCTTGCATCAGAAGGTCAATTCTATAAGTTTTTTATCTTTTCTTATTTTCTTTTTTCCTGTGTTTTAGCCAATACTTAATTGTAACTCGTCTCCATTTGCTTCTTATTTTATAAAAATCCTGCCAGTAAATTTCTTTAAATCCATTTGATGCTTTTTCAAATAGTTTATCTTTAACTTTGATCGTATATCTATTAGGACCTTCTGTAAGTTTACCAAATGATATTGCAAATTGAGGGCAATGATGCATACAACGTAAACAATGTAAACAAGCGAAATCATCGACTATTTTTATATTATCATTCATCTTTATTAGATTACTTTCAGGACAATTTTTTGCACACAATCCACAAACATTACATTTTTCTCGGTCAATTTCCAATTTGGGATATTTTGTTCGCTCTATATCTTTTACGATCTTCAATCTGAGAGAATCTAAGAAATTACCACGATGTTTTATTCTGAAATCTTTGTTTTGATATTTAAAAGAATTGTCTATGATTTCATTGGTAAATTGATCAAGTTTATCAGTTATATTATCCTCGAAAAACATTACAGAACTATATTCATAACTATCAGAAGATTTCATCGAAGCAATTCCATTTGAAGGAGATTTAAAACTTTCTTTTGCAATTAATCGAAATGCCATTTTTTCTAATTTTTGTGCGAAATTATGTAAACTATCTGCTTCAAACCTTGTATATGAGCAGTATAAGAAAAATGGAGTAACTTCCTTTTTTCCTTTGAATATTGGAAATATATTTTCCATTATATGGGGATATGTAAATTTATAAACAGGAAAGCCAATTCCAACGATTTTGTTTTTAAGATCGAGCTTTTTTATTTTATCTAAAGATTCGATAGAAATGAGATCAACTTTGTGATGATCTTTCTCTAAACGCTTTTGTATCTCTTCGCTAATTAATTTTGTATTTCCGGTTCCGGAAAAATATAATAAAACAAATTCCATAAATTTCAAAATTCCTTTAATAGTTCATTTATTTATTGGTTAATGTTATTGGAAGAACTCTCTACGATCTTACCTGTTGATTTATCGATGATCTCGTAGGAAATTGGAAAAGGATCGGATCTTCTTTTCATAAACTTAATTGCATAAGATCTAGCATAATTCTTCGCCATTTCTACAGTTTCCCATTCATATTTACCAGAAAATGTTCTTTCTTCCTTATTAACCATAAACTGTTTTGTACAAAAACCAGGAAGACCAGAGAAGAATGGGATTGTTAATTTCGTTCGTTTAATAATAATTTCGGGGGAGATTTTAGGAGAATGAAATATTATCTTAAAAATTGCATTTCCAGATTTTGGTTCCCCGCTTTTTGATAAAATATCAATTTCAAGGAAAATTCTATTTTTATTCGAATCTTTTAATAGAATTTCCTTCCCAATATTTTTCCTTGGAAATTGAATTCTTCTCATTGTTTTTAAATGTGAATATCGCATAATAGAATATAATGGATTGTACTTTATCACATTCATTTTTTTCACCTATTCTTATTCTCTCTTTTGTTGTAGTGCGTTGTGAACGAATTTCTTGATAAAATTTTCTTGTTCATCAAAGAAATGCTGAATTTCTTCTTGAGAGAATTGTGTTATCTCCATTATCAATGGCTTTGCAATAAAAGGAAAAATGCACATTGAAATAATGTTTATGAGCAAATGATTGGGATTGATTTTTTTTATCGTTCCTTTTTCCATTTCTAAATGCAATTCTTCAAAAATTTCATCAAAGAATTTCACTTTCATCGAATTAGTTTCCATATTCTTTTGGATGAAAGCCAGATTATTTTCAATTTCATTCAAGATGAATTTTATGTTTTGTGTATTTGTTTTTATAAAATCTAAATATTTTTCAATTATCACATCTATCTTCTCTATAATGGGCATATTAGAATTTACAACTTTGTCGAATGAGATAAATAAATTCTTGAAACTATTTAACAAGACTACTTCAAAGAGTTCTTGTTTGGAACTGAAATAGTAATGCAGTGCAGCTTTATTTACATTTGCGAGATTTGCAATTTCCTGCATTCGAGCACCATTAAACCCCTTATTATAGAATATTTCTGTCGCTACTGTAAGAATTTTGTCTTTTGTTTTCAGCTTTTCTCCCATTATAAGTTCTCCTTTTTAACCATTTGGTTAGATTTCTTATTGTAGTGATATTCTGTCAAATAATATTTTAACCATTTGGTTAAATCGATTGGTTAAATTTAGGAACGAAGAGTTAAGTCTGTTTGAATTCTTGTTTCCAAAACAAAATCAACTCCTAAACATCTTCTAATAATTTCTTTAATGGTTTTGTCATCTGCGAACTCATCTGATTATTTCATGAACCGGAGTACTCTTTTTTTACCATAAATCCTCGCAAATATACTGATATTACATTGCGAAGATTTTTTATATCGCTCTTTTTGGCATAATATTTATTTTGTTGACATTCAAATATCAAAATAACGATTGTATTCAACGTAGAATAAATAGATCAGGAATAATTCATGACGATGTTATTGAGTGAAGATATAAGATTATTATACTGCGAGTTTCGCAGTATATTACGATGTTAGCACTCCCATACCAAAAGAGGTTAAAATGAAACGAAAATCTTACACATATCAAGTCCAATCTACCTTAGAAGCTTCCTGTGAAGAGGTATGGACACAGGTATTTCAAATGGAAGGGGTGAATGCTGAACTTTCACCGTGGATGAAAATGACTTATCCATTAGAGATGAATCGATTCGATCCTGAAATGACTCCTATTGGAAAGCTTGTTTTTCGTAGCACCATATTAGTATTTGGGCTAATCCCAATAGATTACTATAATTTGTCTTTTGTCAAAATTGATTCTCCCACTCAATTTCATGAGCAATCAAGCTCAATAGGATTCAAAAAATGGACGCATATCCGTACACTGGAAACCGTAGAGAGAGGTTGCAGATTGACTGACAAGGTGGAATATGAACCCCGTATCCCCATATTAGGAGGTGCGTTACATCCTGTTTTTTTGGGATTATTTAAACATCGTCAAAAATACTTGAGAAAAAAGTTTGGTTATTTGAACGAACCAGGCGATACTGAAATTTGAATGTTCTATCGTAAAAAATGTTAAACAATATATTCTCTTCCGAACTTATAGGTGCTAACAAAAGGATGAACGCGGACCCAAAAAGGCTTGGCTTCGAGTAAATCTGTCATAAGGGTCAAGCATTCGCTATTTTAAAGGGTACCACAACCTATCGGCGTTTTTGGGCCGGTTATCCATACGTTATCCTACAAATATCATCCTATTCGCTACAATATAACCTTAAATCTTCTCCAACAACTTCTTCAGCGGTTTCACCATCTGCGAACTCATCTGATTATTGTAAATCTCCTTTCGTATCTTTGGGATTTTGATGAGTTGATATAAAATAAAATTCACCATTTTTATTTTAAATTTTGTATTGTAAGATTTAAAAATCCCCAGCTTCTTAAAAGCTTTATAATCAGCAACAAAAGGAAAGCGAAGCGGTCCGTATATATCATCGCGGAAAACTTTCATTCCACCCACACCGAGGAAATTATCTTCTTTCTTCAGTTTTTGATCTGCATAGCGGATTGTCTTTTGGGCAGTTGCGGAAATGATATTATCCAATTCTGCTGAATCTTTGTATTCATCAGTAACAAAATCAACCAGGTTTCCTCTTTGAATTTGCGCCCACGCCTCGAATATCTGCCTGATATTCGGAATTTGTTTCAGTGGTCCAGAAACAAGATAGACAAGTTGTTTACCGGTAAATACGGGAACATGATTGTTATAAAAGCTGCGATCTATGAACATCTTCCAACGAGCAGAAAAAAACCTGTCTTTGATCTTAGCAGCATAAACAATAATATCTGCTGTTTTAAGTTTGGAATCAAAGAATTTATTGTACTCATCTTTCCCTTCGTAAATGCAGGTATTGTCGTATCCGCAATGAATACAACCCAGGCATCCACCTTTAATATCTAGATCATGAATATTATATTCTTCGATTTCCTCACTGAAATTTGCTTTGAATTGTGCTGTCATTTTTGCAAGATTCCCTTCTGGATCAGTGCTGTCTGTTAGAAGTAATATCTTTTTTCCTCTTGTGGAAATCTTGTTTATAATTTCTTCTGGTTTGTATTGGAAATTAGAATATTTAAGAGGAGAATAATAACGAATAACGGGCAGATCATTCTCGATTGCATTGAAGAAATTTTCTGCAAACAATAGAAGCTCATTCTGTCCTTCTTGGTTGGAAAGACTGCTCATACCGGCAGAGATAAATTCAGCATATTTCATGTTCAGATCTTCGCAGATCGCTCTCATATAATTGTGGGCAGTATGATCGTAAAAGTGAATGGATGTAGAAAGAACTGCTGTATATTTATTTTGGAATACACTTTGAACATTTCTTTCAGAAATCAGTTCGATAAATCGTTTGTATTGAGCCGCAACGAGAAACACATAAAGCGGAAACGCCCAGATCACGGCATCTGCCGACTTAACTTTCTCTATAATGCCATTAAAAACTTTTTCATCTTTTTCTATTCGCTTGATTTGCTGCGAGATATTTTCAAATTCATATTCGTGATCTGGAAAGTTCTTTTGAATAAATTTTACGTAATGTAAAGTTACGCTTTCTTTACCTTTCGGGCTACCGTTTAAAACTATTATTTTCATTTTGTCTTCTCCTAAAATTTCGGTGCTTCCTTCAAATAAGATTTCTTTCCATCCAGAGTCTTCCAAAAATTATCTGCCTGACTTTGGAAAGTCTCTTTAGAAAAACCTATGTTAGTGATAGCCATCATCAGATCGACGTCAATCTTTCCTTCATTAACAATTTGTTTTCCAGCTGTTTCACAAATCTCAGCAATTTTATCTCTTCTCTTCTTATAAACCGGATATACAATAGATTCAGCGGCGGGAAGAAAAAATTCTCCCATCAACGAAGTTTTTTCCATATGACTACTGAAACAGCGGAAAGAGTATTTCAAACCATCAAAATTATGTTCCACTTCCGGAAATCCTGATGCGCTGAAAACTACAAAACCTTGTCCTTTATCTTCTTCGTAGCGGTGCGGATGCTGGGTTTGACCATTTTTTATAAGCATATAGGGTTTCATATTCGGTAAAAGTCTGTCTAAGAAATTCTTCATAATTCCCGTTACATTGAATATGTATAATGGAGAAGAATAAATTACCAGATCTGCTTCCCGAAGTTTGATTCTTAATTCAGTCATATCATCTTTATAAATGCATTCTCCTGGAGTTTGCGTCCAACATTGATAACAACCGGAACAGGGATTTATCTTTTTGTTCTTTAGTTTAATGAATTCAATTTCTGCTCCAGCTTCCTGCAAACCTTTGCAAAAGTTATTAACCATAAAAGTGGTTTTACTCAATTTTTCGCTTCGTGGTCCACCATCTAAAACAATCACTTTTTTTATTCTTTTAGGTTCAAATGTTTTATACTCGAGAGTTGTATTTACAGGTTGTTTTATTTCCGGTGCAGGTTGATCATTTTCAGGTGAAAAGAGAGAACCGAGATTCAGCAAAATGGAAGCATCACCTTCCACAGAATATTCTTTATTCATAAAAGCAGCATCACCGGAAACTTCATTATTAGAAATTTTCAACCATAATTCCGAATTTGAAATAATTGTTGTTTTAGGATTTTCAGCAATTCCTTCCGTGTAAGTGCACTCTTTATTTTTTATTTGAAGATAACCGTTTGTCGGCTCTTTTCCCGAAAGTTTAAATTGAATCAATTCATCTAAACCTTCTGCTTTTTTGGCATTCAAACCATACGGCATTGCCTGAAAAAGTTTCTTGATTGAAGTGAAGTGTAATTGCTCTCCTTTCACTTTTTGCATCAAGATTTTCGGAAGTTTCAATGTTAACGGAATTCCGATAATTACCTGCAATAAAATCGGAACAACAGTTGAAGCAATCATTTGAATTCCGCTATCGCTTGAATATTGTACTTTGGTCAAAACAATTGCAACAGCAAAAAGAAATACCCAAATATAATTGATAATTAGATTTATCTTTAAGAATTGCTGACCTTCTGTAATTGCTTTCGGGTAATCTTTTACTGAAAACTCAAAAGTAAAAGGTTTCATCTTGAAGAGTGGTGGGAAAGCAGCGACAATGAACAATCCGAGATACAATCCCACGATGATATTATGGAGATAAATTTCTCCCAAAAGTGGGAATACTAAAACCGAAATTCCACCGAGAACTGCAACTCCGGTGAGTCCAAACATAAAGTAAGTTGAGATCTTCATTTTCATTGCCAACAGCAAATTCAATATCAAAATAATATTGATTATCAGCACAAACGGTTTCATCGCTTCCAAGCTGTGCATACTTGCTTCCGATAAAACATTTAAAGCAATTACACCGGCGAACGGTAAGTTTTTGATTATAGCTTTCACTCTTTAGTTCCAACCTTGTAAGCTTTTTCTAACCATTGCTTTCTCTGTTTCTTGGAAGACGTTCTAACAGAACCGAAATAATGTTTCCCTACAAATTTCATTCCAGTAAAAGTGATAATATCTTTCATCATTTTTCCACCCGGATCACCGACAATTAAATTCATATAAAATGGCGGGGAATCCATTGTAGAAAGAACCCTTGTCGTTCTGCCGGTTAGTAGTTTATCCCATTTGGGGATTGATCCTTTTGATTCAAGATACTTAAATGCAAATCCGGGTTCCCAGATTCTTTCAATAAATAGTTTTAAAATTGCCGGTGGAGTTGCCCACCATGTAGGATATGTAAAAGTTAGATGATCTGCCCAAGAAATAAGTTCTTGAGCATTTTGCAGATCTGAGGTTAATTCAGGGCTTGGATTGTGTCCATTTTTTAGAAATCCCTCTAAATCCAATTTTCTTAAATCTATAGCTTTAATTTCATTTCCCGATCTCTTTGCTCCTGTAATATACTTGTATGTTAGTGCATTACAAAAACTATCTTCTCTGGGATGAGCTTTGATTACTAATATTTTCTTCATCAAATTCTCCTGATATTTTTAGTTTAAAATATTTCTTTTTAATTCATTATAGAAGGAAATGTTCAATCTTCTGTTATCTTTCATTTTATCGGAAAAAATTATGGCGTTCTGTGGACAGTTATGAATACATTTAAGACAGAACTCACAATTATGCGGATCGAAAGCAGGAATTATTTCTCTACTTTCCCAACAATTTCTAGGACAGTTATTTACGCAAATATTGCAATTAATACATCTCTCTTTGATAATATGCATCCTGCTTTTGTATTTCTTATAAGATAACTCTCCAAAATACAAAAGGATATTATTAAGCGGAACATACCATTTATAAGCTGGAATTCTCAATTTAGCTTTAGAAGAATTTAAGGTTTTGGATATTACATTAACTGCTTTCAGGATCTTTGCATTGATCTTTTTCTCATATTGGAAAATTCTTGAGCTTAATTTTGGAAACAGTAATGCTCCATCGCTTGCCGGTCCGATGAACTGAAAATAATTAATAGTTACTACGTTTTTTTTATCTAGTTTTTTAATAAGAATACGCAGAGTATTTCCAGAGTATAAAGCACAAGTTGTGAACACAAGCGCTTTTACTTGTTTTTGGAAAAACGGCATTCTATCCACAAATTCTTTCATTGATAGTGAAGGTTGGCAACTATAAGTAGGGAAGCCAAAGATCAGAAGATCATAATTCTCTATTTGTTGATAATCGAAAGAGCTGCTGATCTGAGAGATGTCAATTTCACAAGTTTCAGATAATCTCTCAGATAAAACTTCTGAGATCAGTTTTGTGCTTCCAGAACCTGAATGATACAGAACAAGGACTTTTTTCATAGCAATTTCCTGCTTTTACCTCACTAATACTTTAGTTTAATTTCAAGTATCATATCTTCTTTCACTTCAAATTTCGCTTTATCAAATTTCGGCGGACCGAATGTTCCAAAAACATTATTAGAAAATGCATAACCTTCTTTTGGAATACCTAGGAAATTTCTATCCATTTTTACATTGGAGTTTTCATCATGATAAATTGCGATTGCATATACACCCTCCGGGATATTTTCAAAAGTGTGTGTAATTGACTCTTGGTCTGCCTGAATAAATGCTCCAGCAATAACATCACCTTTTGGATAGCTTTCTTCACCCTGGAATAACCCGATAGAAATTTCACCTTCCAAATTTGTAATATCTGTTATGGTAACCTTTATCAAATATCCTGCTTCCTGTGCAAAGCATAAACTTGCTAATACAATTAAAATGATCATTAAGAATAACTTTTTCATTTTAAATTTCTCCTTTTATTTGCTTTAAATAATTAGTGTACCAACCCAAAATAAATGAATAATAACCAATTCCAAATTCTAAAGTGGCCATTTCATATTTATTACAATTTTCTCTCACTTGAGGCACATCCCCTAAGTTATGCATCGTCTCAATATGCATTTTTAATTCTGATAAGTAGTTTTCCAATATCTGAATTTTTTCATCTTTAGAAACATATGGAAAGAAAAACAATCGCAATAACATATCGTTTTTTACTTTAGAAACTCCAACTTTGCTGTTCAACCATTCTTTAAAGGCAGATCTACCAGATTCTGTAATTGTATAGATTTTGTGCAATCGTCCATTTGATACTTCTTCTTCAGTTGTCACAAGTCCATTTCTCTCCAACTTTTTAAATGCTGGATTTATGCTGCCCTGGCTTGTACTGAAGAAGAACTTTGTACTAAGTTCCATTTTTTTTCTGATATCATATCCAGTATATGGTTTTTGCATTAACATTCCGAGTAGAATTTTTTCCATATTATCTCCTTTAAAATTTTATTCCGAAACCAACACTTAGTGAATTTATTATTTCAAATTCTTTAGCAAATATCATGTCGCTGCGATAGGTTACAAATGGGAGGAATCCAATACTGTTATCCGGTTCCCAGCCAAGGTTGGTAGAATATCCAATTACATTTTCTTCATCTTCTCCATAGCCAAAATACCCGATAGTTCCCATACTTGCGTTAAACCAGTTAAATGGTTTGGCTTCTAAAATTACTCCGATAGATGTATATGGATTTTCAGTGTTGAAATATGTTACATCAAGACCCCATTTTTTATCTCCGGCGTTAAGTAAAAACCTGCCGCCAATATGTGCAACAGTTTCTCCATTTGTTGTTAGAATTCCATAACCGAAATGCGGACGGAACATATAATTACTCTTTTTAGCAGAGTATTCTATTTCCTCTCTACCTTGAATTTCTTCAAGTTTATAACCGTGTTTCCCTTTGCCGATCTCCTCTAAAATATTTATCTCTACTATTGGAGTTTGTTTGTTATCAATTGAAAGAGTCATATTGCTCAAGTCATACACATTTGACCAAACTGTGGATTTCTGCGATACTTTATTTAAGATATTATGAATATCTGCGATGGAATAATTTTCACTTTTTTGTAATTCCTCGCTGGCAATATCAAACCTTGTAAATGAGGTTTTGCTATCTTGCTCCAACGAAGGATCGGTGAGAAAATGATTTGTGATTATTTGATTCTTTTTCTCATCACGAATGACGATAATTTCCTTATTAAAATATTCGACAACTGCCGATTCACCAGATATATCCACGATTTTGTAATGAACAACCGGATTTCCCAGGAACATTCCGAACAGATTGGAGTATTTGGAGAATATCTTAATTGCTTCATCCACAGTAGAAGCATTCTGCAAAATCACTTCTACCATTTCAAGACTTTTTCTCATCGGTTTGAAAAGTGAAAGTGGTGTTTTGGTGTTTGGAACAGCAGCAATGCCGATGAACAGGCCTTTGTTATTAACTCCTTCGTAGGGCATTGTTTCACTAATTATTTCCACAAT
>JAGLPW010000120.1 GCA_023137125.1 Candidatus Cloacimonadota bacterium
ATATTGCTCACTCGTAAAACTCGTGGGCTTCAATCAATAACCAATTCCAAAAAAATCTTTACGATAAATATAATCTTCTAAGAGTGGTTTTTATAAAATTTTAGCTGGAGTTTAGTTATGGAAGAGCTTGGCAAAATAATTGTGATCGGTTCCGGAAACTGGGGAACTACACTGGCAATGATATTTTCCCAAAGGAATAAAGTATATTTATGGACGATAGATGAGCAGGAAGCAACTGAGATAAATAAAACACGTGAATCTCAATTCCTACCTGATATAAAATTACCTGACAATATTATCGTTGAAAAGAAATTCTCCCGACAAATAGAGAAAAATGATATCGTAATTACCGCTATTCCTTCCCGTTTTATAGAAGATCTTACAGATGAATTTATCGCTAATAATACAGAGGAATTTATAATTGTAAATGCTTCGAAAGGTGTTGAGCATAGAACATTAAAAACAGTCTGGGAAACCGTGATGGCTAAATTACCTAAAGTTCAATTCGCCAATTTGGCAGGTCCTACAATTGCCCGTGAAATTGCTGAAGGACTTCCCGCCAAAGCAATCCTGGCAGCACGAGATGTTGCGCTTCTGTTCCAATTACAACATAAACTTGAAAACGATCTTTTAAAATTTGAATTCAGTAGAGATATTAAGGGTGTAGAACTCGCCTCTGCTTTAAAAGGACTCATTGCAATTGCGGTTGGAATGGCTGATGGACTGGGCTTCAAAACAAATATTTTTGGAATAATCATGACTTACGGGGTTGATGAATTCGTTACGATCATGAAATTCTTGGGAGTATACCACAAAACTGCTTACAGTATTGCCGGAATTGGTGATCTGATAACGACCTGTATTTCTGAGAACAGCCGAAATAGAAAATTCGGAAAACTTCTTGGACAAGGATATTCTACAGAGAGCGCATTAAAGGAAGTAGGTATGGTTGTAGAGGGAGTTTCCATGGCAAAAACAATAAATAAACTAGCAAAATTCAACCTTTCTATTCCGCTCATTTCCTGCATTACTCGCATCATTTTTGAAGATGTAAAAGATGTAAAAAAAGAATTTATGAATACACTGAATTCAATATCAGGATAGCTGAATATATTTGAATAAATAGCATTACCTCCGCTTGTATCATCCTGCCTGTCAAACCGAAGCTGGGCAAAGGCTGGAGTTTATCGAAGGACGGAGGTAAAATAAAATTAACTCTGGAGAATTAAAATATGATAGCACGATATAGCTTGGAAGTGGAAATATGATCGCACGATATGTAGCTGTTTTTCTTTATGCTGCAATGGTTATTACAATCGGGATAAAAGGTTCACGAAAAACAAAATCATTTGATGATTTCACCTTAGGTGGTGGAAAAGTTGGTCCATGGATGACAGCTTTTTCTTATGGAACTGCATATTTTTCTGCTGTACTTTTCATCGGTTTTGCAGGAAAGATCGGCTGGGCTTTCGGGCTTTCCGGTTTATGGATAGCTCTGGGAAATACAATAATCGGTGTATTTGGAGTTTGGTTTCTCCTCGGTAGTAAAATAAAACAGGAAGCTCTTCACTACAAAGTTCACACCATGCCGGAACTGCTGGAAGCACGTTATAAAAGCCCATTTTTAAAAATATTCACTTCGGCTGCGATATTCATATTTTTCATCCCATATACAGCAGCTGTATTCATGGGACTTAGTTATCTTTTTGAATTTACCTTTAATATGCCCTATACTTATGTGCTTTTATTTATGGGTGTTTTCACCGGTATCTACCTGGTTCTAGGTGGGTATAAATCCATGGCTATGATCGATGTGATATTCGGAATGATCATGACAATTGGTGTGATGATCCTTTTTGTCAGCACGATCCAAAAAGGTGGTGGATTACCAAATATTATTACATCCTTAAAAGCGATAAGTCCTAAACTAATCGCGCCGGTGGGTCCTCCCGGTATTATCCCTTTGCTATCACTTATTATGCTTACCAGCATTGCACCATTTGCCATGCCGCAATTATTACAAAAGTTTTATGCTATCAAAGATAAAAGATCGGTAAAAATTGGAATGTTTGCCTCTACTGCCTTTGCGCTGCTTGTGACAGGAGTTGCCTATTTCACAGGTGCTCTAACCAGGATCTTCTTGAATCCAACCTCGAACCCAGCTGCATTTGAAAACGGTAAACCGGTATTTGATGCCTTGATGCCGGAAATGCTGATCACAGTTATTCCTTCCGCACTCACTGTTGTTATTCTGCTGCTCATACTGGCAGCATCGATGTCCACTTTAGCTTCCTTAGTTCTTATTTCCAGCACATCCATAACCAAAGATATTTACAAAGGATTCATTAATAGAAATGCAAATGATAAACAACTTACTTCACTTGTAAGGATCGGCAGTGTATTTTTTATCTTGCTTTCTATGATCCTGGCTTTCATGAAACCAGCTGTGATCGTTACGATCCTCTCAATATCATGGGGTGCAATTGCCTCTGTTTTTCTGGGACCATTCATCTGGGGGATATTCAATAAGAAGGTAACTCGTTTGGGAGCAATTGCAGGATCTGTGGGTGGATTGGTAATTTGCCTGATCTTGTTTGTTGTTTGGGGTGCCAGAATGGTACCGCAAGCTGGCAGTATAGGAATGATAGCATCATTGGTTTTGGTTCCGGCATTTAGTTTGTTTGGAAAGAAAGTGTAGCTCAGACACTATTGTCTGAGTGATATATTGAGCAGAAATACTCGTTCAAGAGTGAACGAGGTACACAGTTAACATTAAACAGGAGAAAAAATGAAAAAGTTTATGTTCTTAATAATTGTACTGATATTGATTACACAAGTTTTTGGAATCAGTGAATTTGCTTGCATATTCATTAATTCCAATCCTTCTGCAAGAGGTACAGCTTTTGGCAATAACAGCGGAACAGCGGATATATGGGACACTTCTCCTCTGGGAGTATGGAGTAATCCTGCTAAACTGAGTTATCATGAAAATGCCGCAATTGGATTTACCCGTGTTCCCTGGTATAAAGATTCTTTTGATGATTATTACCTAACATCATCTTATGTAAGCTTCAAATGGAAAAATTTCGGAATACTGCTTCCAGCTCCCAGTGAAAAAAAACGTTGGGGAACCGTAATGAGTTACGGGCAGCAAGTAATATTAGATGAAGATGGAAATTATATTGGAAGTTTTGATAATTATGAGTCCTGTTCGAAAATAGCAGTTGGTTTTAACGTTGCTGATCTCTTATCGAATTTTACAAATAATGGTGATGAGCAACAGTATTATGATATTTCAATTGGCTTCAATTTAGATATTATCAAAAGTGGTAATTACCCCAGTTCAATAATCGGTGCAAAAGGATCAGGAAATAGTCTTTCAACAGGAATTGGTTTACTCGGTGAAATTAGCCCACTAAATAATTCTAATGCTTCGGATGGTTTATACAGGTTAGATTTTACTGCTGGTATGTATTTAATTAATCCATTTAAATCAGAAATTAAATATGAAAATGAATCACAAAGTGATCCATTACCATGGGGAATTCATCCTGCCTTCTCAGGTAAGTTATCCATTTTGAAAGATGCAGATTCTAACTTGAATCTCGAATCACTAATAGTGAATAATATTGTTTCACTGTATATGAGTTGTGATTATGCGCTATACGGTAATTATTCTAAGGATAATTCGGGAGAACTTGCTTTTGGTGGCGAGATATCACTTCTGGATATCTTATTTATTCGAAAAGGTTGGTATAAAGAAAATTATTCTGACAATGTTGAAGGAAAAATTGGATTTGGAATAAATTGTAACTATAAGAAAATTGTACAGTTTCAATACAATTTTGCCCAATTTACCCGTGAATGGAATAAACAGAAAAGAAATGATTTTCTTTTAAGAATCGATTTTATAAAAGCATATGGATTATTCCTATAGTGTTAATTGCCGGAATTGATCAATTCTCGGACGATTAAGGATAATCGTCCCTACAAATTCAATTCTTCCCCATTCTCCAATACAAATTCAACTTCAACAATCACTAATGGAAGATCGTGTTCGATAAATTGTAATTTAGCAAAATCCTTTTCAGTGGTTAATAGAAAATCAATCTTTTCCAGTTTCATCTCTCTCGAGATTTGTTTAATGATTTCTTTATTTTTGAAATCGTAATGATCTGGAAAGCGGAAATGTTTTTCGAAATGGAGTCCGGCTTTGAGGACTGTATTTTCAAACGATGCAGGTAAACCAATCCCGGAAAGCAGAGCCAGTTTTCCTTTGGGATTTATTTCTTTTCTATTTATATCGGAAAATCGTTTGATTCGGTATTCACCTTTTAATATTGGCTTATTGTATTTTTGAATTTGAACTGGTATTTCTCCTTTTCCATTATAGACAATGTAGTCAGCATATTTAAGTGCAGAAAGCGGTTCACGTAATATTCCAGAAGGCAGTACAAAACCGTTACCAACTCCACCAATAGCATTGAAAACAACAAAATCAAGATCGTG
>JAGLPW010000121.1 GCA_023137125.1 Candidatus Cloacimonadota bacterium
TCCAATGTTCTACTTCGATGATGTTTTACTAAGTTCTGGAGCAGTAGCAACACGTGAACTTACAGGATACAATGTATATCTTGATGATATGATAGATCCTGTTGCTACAGTTGGCGCCGATGTATTTGAATTTACATATTCAGATCTGGTATTTGGTCAGGATTATATTGCAGGTGTTTCTGCCGTGTATGATGATCCGGGTGAATCTATCATAATTGAAGTTCCTTTCAACTCCCAAGTAGTTGGAGGTGATGATATTATTATAGCAGCTACCAAGCTTAATGGTAACTATCCAAATCCATTCAACCCAGTTACAACTATTGCTTACTCGATCAGAGAAACTGGTAAAGTAACTCTTCAAGTTTACAACATAAAAGGTCAGCTTGTTAAGACACTTGTAAATGATGTAAGAGAGACAGGTAATTACACAGTAACTTGGAATAGTAGAGACAATTCGAATAAAACTGTAGCTAGTGGTGTTTATTTCTACAAGATGAAAGCACAAAATTATAACAACACTAAGAAAATGATTCTGATGAAGTAGCAGTTTAACTGCTTTGCCCCGACTTTTAGTCGGGGCAACTTTTAATGAATTATTTTCAGCGAAAATGATCTTTATGAAATAACAGTTAGCAATTAGCTGTTAGAAATTAGCCCCGAGCAATCGGGGCTTTTTTTATGTTCATAAAAGTATAAACTAAATGACACAGCTATTTCAAATCATTATCAATAATATTCTTATTCGATACAAAAGTTGTGATCTGAACACTATTGCCATCAGAGACAATTTGGCAAGCACCATCGTAACCTGTTATCATCAAGTTCTCACCTAGAAACTCATATCTTTCCAAAGTGATTTCATGCGGAAAATCAAATCTGTTTTTCTTAGCGGTAGAAATTATTGCATATTGCGGATCAACCATTTTGATAAATGCTGAAGAGCTGGCAGTTTTGCTGCCATGATGTCCAACTTTCAGTACATCACAATCTAGGAATTCCGGATAATTTCTTGATAGATATTCTTCTCCTTCGTGCTCTAGATCACCTGTAAAAAGTACGGAAAGATCTCCATAATCTAATCTCACAACAATAGAAAGGTTATTGATATTATTATCTTTATATGATCTATCAGGATGAATGATCTTAAATTTTACCTTCTCAAAACGGATGTGAGTTGTATCTGTAACTGTTAATACAGAGCATTGTTCAACCTCAATACCTTTTGTAATTTTATTCCAGATTTTCCTATTCTGAAATTCATCAGTTGCTACTAAATTCTTTACTTCAATGTTTTCAAATACTTTGAATACACCACCATAATGATCATTATGAGCATGGGTTATAAGAACATAGTCTATATTATTTATTCCATTCTTATGTAAATACGGCAGAGCAGATCTGGTGAAAGAATTGATTCCTTTCTTCGGTGGACCTGTATCGATAAGTATTGTTTCATTTTGAGGCGTTTGGATAAGAGCAAGATCTCCCAATCCACAATCGAAGAAAGTTATGTTGAGTTTATTGGAACTTTGCCTTCCCAAGAAAATGAAGATACTGGAAAGAAATATGACAGAGATGAACAACCATTTGCGCTGTTTAAAAGAACTTTTAAATGTAAGTACTAAAGTTGAAAGAATAAGATAGAGCAGAACCAGATGAATAATTGAGATAAATATAAAATCGAATTGAAGGGGAAGATTGGCAGAAAAACTTGTCCATTGTTCGAATATTAACATTAATAAATGAAAGCTATTTTGAAACATTGGTATGATAAACTCAGGCAGAAAAACGATGATCAAACTTAAGGGAAGGATCATTCCAATAAGCGGGATACCCAGAAGGTTACCGGCAATTCCATTAAATCCAAATTGATGAAAATTATATGCTGTAAGAGGTGCGAGGAATATATTAAGTATAAATGATGTACAGATGAGTACTAAAATTGCATTTAATATTTGCTTGCCTATACTCAGATATTCTAGTTCTTCCTTTTTTACTTTTATAAACCGGAATCTTGGTAAAACATTCAATAGAACAAAAACTGCCAGATATGACATTTGAAGTCCAACTGAAAAAAGTTGATTTGGATTAACTGCAGTTATGATTAGCAAGCTAGCGAAGAGGATGTTGTTTGCAACCGGTTTACGTTGTAATATTTTTGCCAGAAGAAATAATATTATCATGATAGCAGCTCTGGTAACGGATGGTGCCCATAAACATATTGCTGCATAAATTAGCAGAAGACACATTATAATTATTCTACTTATATTTCTCTTAGGTATAAATGTATTTAAAACAGCTAATATTATTAGGGATAACAACCCAACATGCAAACCACTTACAGCAAGTAAATGGCTTAATCCTGCTCTGCACATTATGTTCCGTTTATCATCTATCTCATCTTTTCTGCAATCATGATAGCTTTCACGAAACCGGCATGTTCACCAAATCTATCCTCTATTCTATTCCGCAAATATTTCCTGATAATTATAACCGTATTTTGAAAGATCTTAAATTTATTTCCTATCTTATTAACCGGTGATATTGACCAACCGGAACCGTATATTTTTTTTGCATCGAGGAATTCTTTATAATCGAATGATGCAGGATTGGTTGAACCGGGGAGCTCTTTAATTGTAGCAACTGCAGAAATAATATCTCCGTAATTCAAGCTGTCGGTTCTTGTATAAAATTTAATTTTGCCGGTTACTTTGCTTTCCTTTATCTTATGTAGTTCTAAGATGAAATTATAGTTTCCATCTTTGATCTTTGCTTCAGAGACTATTCTTCCTTGAATGGGCTGAGTAATGCTGGAATACTCTTTCAGTATTGTTCTAATATTACTCTGAGGAAGTTCTGATTGGATGTCAAATCGTAGAATTCCCAAAAAAACTACAACAAGGCAAAAACTAATGAATCGATACTTTTTAATGAAAGATAAAAGTAGTAGGATAGAAATTACGATCAATAGAAATGAAATTGGCAAAACAGTTTGCCTGGCGATGATTATACCCAGAATCCAGAGAATTGTAGGAATAATTAGGGTTTGATCTTTTTGCATATTCCTATCCTATAAATAAATTTGTGAGCAAATTTAGTGTGAATAAAAAAAGAGTTTTAACTAGTGTGAAACTATGTCTACGGAAAAAAATGACCTGATTTAGATCAGGTTTTTGTAATTCTGTTTAGTTTGGAAATATACGTCTTTATTAATATTAATGATCTCTTCAATACTTGGATCCTGGAAATTATGGAACTTACTGATCTGTTTCTCAACAATTCTGTTTATATACCTAAAACATATCTTCCTATCTAAGAAAAGATCTATAGCAGCTTCATTGGACGCATTTAGAACTGTTGGTAGAATTCCACCTTGAATTCCAGCATTAATGGCAATATCATAGAGTGGATATCTTTCAATTGATAATTCATTAAAACTCAAATTAGGAAGTTCTAGAATGTTTGTTCTAGGGATTGTTGATTTAATATGATTTGGATAGGTGAGTGCATATAGAATAGGAATTTGCATAGTTGGGAAACTTAATTGTGCTAAAATTGATCCATCTACAAATTCAACAAAAGAATGCACAATTGACTGCGGATGAATTACTGACTTAATATCATCATATGATTTATGGAATAGCCAGTGTGCTTCAATAACCTCCAGACCCTTATTCATCATTGTGGCAGAATCAATTGTTATCTTTGCACCCATATTCCAGGTTGGATGCTTAAGGGTGTCTTCAACAGTGATATTTTCAAATTCATTTAACGGTAGATCTCTAAATGGTCCTCCCGAAGCTGTGATAATGATGGAACGGATCTCTTCTGGAGTGGAACTTCCAATTGCTTGCAGAATTGCACTGTGTTCACTATCTACAGGTATAAGTTTTGTATTGGAATTTTCCAGCATCTCCATAATCTTATGTCCGGCCATGACCAGTGATTCTTTATTTGCCAGGGCAAGATCTATCCCTTTAGAAATGGCTGTTATTGAAGAACGCAATCCGGCAGAGCCGGATATTGCGTTCAAAATAATGTCACATTCAACAGATTCAATTTTTTTTTGTAATTCATATTCACCAAAAGTAAGGTTAGAATTAGCAGGAATATCTGTAATTTTCTGTCTAAGTGCAGAGTTAGTGATAACAAGCTCAGGAATATTGAATTCAATAGCAAGCTCGAATAGTTTGGAATAATTATTATTAGATACTGCCAGAACTATTTCAAAATCATTTGGATGCTGCCTGACAACTTCTGTAGCAGAAATTCCAATAGAACCGGTTATTCCTAAAATTGCGATTTTTTTCATATTACAAATTTAGTCCTACAGAAATTCTATGTGAGTTTTCCAGTTCATTATCATATTCAAAAGAGTAGTTTATATCCCAGTTTTTTATTTTAAGTTTTAAACCGGAAGTAATGTTGGTTAGATCATAACCCATATAAAGATCAACAGCAGAATGGAGGTTAACTTCATAACCAAGATGATAGTCTAAACTAACAGGTCCGAGCGAAACAGAAGAAGATATGTCTCTTCCCTCAGTGAATATTTCAGTACGAAAATAAGCAGTAGAATTCCAATTAAAAACTGGAAGTATGAAACTATGATTTATCTCGGAATCTAAAGATGGATTTACGATCTCATGAGTTCCATTTCCCCAGAGGATCTGAGTAGAAAAGAAATCTCTCAATTTGACAGCTAACATCGTTTTTTCTGATAACATGAAGAATGTAGAAATATCAGCTCCAAATCCAACACCATTTTCATCAGCAAGATTACGATAGGCAAATTTAGGTGTGAAACCAATATTATATTTCCCGATCTTCCTGGAAAAACCAAAATAGACAACTATATCAGAATTATTTACAGAACCGTATTTGTATGGTCGGTTGCTTCCTGAAATTGGTTCATCAGGATCGTATAGCTCTGTTAATGGTATATCATCTACACCAATTCTGGTAAGAATTACAGAGAATTTATTGGTTTTTCCCCATATTGCAGCTGCAGTATCATAAGATAGAAGTCCCAAATATTCTTCAGCATGCATAAGCTCAAATCTGTTTTCTTTAACAAGCGTAAGTAAAGCAGAATTCCAGTAAGCAATACTGGAAGAATTTATATCTGTTACACCGCAATTTCCTAAAGCAAAATTGCGTACTCCGGCACCAATTTGGAAAATCTCACCGGCATATTTTGTGGCAGAGAGTTCTATTGCCACGAATATCAGCATTATTATTATTACGATCTTTAGCGTTTTCATATTTCCCCCGTTGTTACAAATGTCCCAATTATTTTCTTGAGTTGACCTCCAGAAAAAGAAATTGATAATTTTGCCTCTTTTCCAGAACCATCAACGTTCAGAACAACACCTTTACCAAATTTGTTATGGTAAATTTTTTGTCCAATCTTAAAATATTTCTGACTTTCGGTAACAACTGGTTTCTTATTTTTATTTCTCCTTTTTGGACGTGGTGCCATTAAATCATAATAACGGCTATTTTCAGAATCAATTAGAACATCATCAATTTCCATTAAAAAGCGGCTGGGAACAGCCATAGAAATAGAGCCGAAAACGTTACGCATACGGGTGTATGTGAGATGAACAGACTTTTTTGCCCGAGTGATAGCTACATACAAAAGCCTACGTTCTTCTTCCAATTTTTGCACGTCATCAATAGATCGCGAGTGGGGAAGAAGTCCGTCTTCTACACCTACGATAAAGACATGTTCAAATTCTAATCCTTTAGCGTTGTGCATTGTCATCAGCTTTACAGTTTCAATGTCTTCATCCAGATTATCCATATCGGTTTGCAACGAGATACTTTGTAAAAAATCAGTAAGCATAGGAACTTTTTCTGTATCATATTCAAAGTTATCAGAAAATTCCTGAGTTGCAGTAACGAATTCCTTCAAATTTTCCGCGCGAGCAATATCTTTTGGATCATCACTCTTATCATAAAGTTCGATAAGTTCAAGTTCGTTAATGATCTTTTTAACTAAAGGAGTTATAGGAATTTCTAATGACAGTTTCTTCCACTTCTTCAAAAGTTTCCCAAATTTCAGAACTGTTTGTGCAGTTTTCCCAGTCAGAGTAGATATCTCATTTTGAACAGCAGCAAACAAAGTCATTTCATTATCTTGGGCAAATCTTTCAATCCTTTCGGTTGAGATCTTTCCAATTTTACGAGGGGGAAAATTAAGAATTCTAAGAAAACTGTTTGAATCATGTGGGTTTGCCAGTATTCGTAAATAAGCTACAATATCTTTGATCTCTTTGCGCTGAAAGAAATTAACTCCACCAACTATCTGATATTTTAATTTCTGCTGATAAAATGCATTCTCAAAAACACGTGATTGAGCATTGGTTCGATAAAGTACTAAACAGTCATTTAAGCTTTTACCAGATGCTGAAATTTGGGAAACCATTTCTGCAACAAATTCGGCTTCTTGCCTTTCATTTTCAAGTTTGAGCAACTTTGGTTTTTCTTTAGAAGTGATATCCGTCCATAGCTCCTTTGGATGTCGTTCGGAGTTGTTCTTTATAAGGCAGTTGGCAGCATCAAGAATAGATTTTGGGGAACGGTAATTCTGCTCAAGTTTTACTGTAAGTACATTTTTGTAATCTTTCTCAAAGTTTAAAATGTTGCTTATATTTGCACCACGCCAGCTGTAGATAGCCTGATCATCATCACCTACAACGCAAAGGTTTTGGTGCTCTTTGGCAATAAGATTTATTATTTTGAACTGTGAGTAATTTGTATCCTGATATTCATCGATCATAATATATTTGAATTTATCTGCATATTTTTTTCTTATAGCTTTATTATCATGAAGTAAAATTGCTGTATACATCAATAGATCATCAAAATCGAGAGCATTATTTTCAAGCAGAAAATTCTGATATTCTTTGTATATTTTGTAAGTGATTTCCGTAAAATAATTCTCTTCATTGAAATCAAAGAAATCTTTTGGAAGGACAAGTGAGTTTTTCTGATTACTTATTACCGAAGCAACTCGTCTCTGCGGGAAATCTTTGGAATCGATATCTAATTTTTTGTAGATCTTCTTATAAATGGATTTTTGATCAACATCATCGAATATGGAAAAATCCGATGTGAAAGGTAAGAATTCCTGTTCAGCTCTTAATATTCGTGTGCAAACAGAATGAAATGTACCCACCCATAACGAGTAAGTAGAAATATTAAATGATCTTTGTAATCTATCCTTTAGTTCACGAGCGGCTTTATTTGTAAAGGTTACAGCCAGAATGTTATATGGGTTGATATGTTTTACGTTTATCAGATAGGCTATTCGGTAGATGATCGAACGTGTTTTCCCGCTTCCTGCTCCTGCCAAGACAAGAATAGGTCCTTCGGTTGTGGTTGCTACCTTTCGCTGAGGTGGATTCAGATCATCCAGAAAATCCATATTAATTCCAAGTTTTTGGTTCTGATCTGTATCCTTCCAGTTTTTCTCCATCTATCAGAATATAGGCAGACATTTTATACCAGTAGAAATTTCCGGGAATATCCACATCTTCATCCTCATAAAGACTAATTGAATTGTTTTCTTCATCTAAAATTAGTTCATATAAACCATCGTAGCTCTGAGAGCGGTAAATATAATAACCATCAACAGTCATCATTGAGTTCCAGGTTATTATTATTGTATTATTCTCGGTAATTGAAACTTGAATATTAGTTACTTCATTGGGAGCGTTTATGCCACTTACCAGAGGATCAAGCGGATTTGTGCGGTCAAGAGAACATGATATGGTAAACAGAATTAAGATAATTGGTATAATATATTTCATTAGAACCTCACTGTTATACTTGTAGGTGTTATCAAAACTCTCTGTGAATGAAGTTTCTTAGAGAGGTCATCCCACAGGGTCTGATTATACTCTTGAGTAGCACTAATAGAATCATAGATCGTATATAACCGGATAATAGCTCCTAAACTGAGGAAGAGTAGTGAATATTTGAAATTGCTGTTTGCATCAAGGTAATGCTGCTTAATATCTCCTATATAATGTGAATCTTTATAATTACGATAATCATCCATTCCCTGGTTATAAAAATAGTAGCTGGTACCAAATAAAACAATTGCAGAAGCAATAAAAGCATGCCCTTTTGTATAATCGCGTGATGAATAGTGACCCCAGCCCGGAACTAAAGCTGATTTTATCATATTGGTTACAATCTGTTGTTTATTCAGTTCATATATTTGAAGTAATTTTTGTCTACTTTCGAGATCATTTCTTGCTTTAAATCTATCTTCCAAGGTTTTCCAGTTATATTTTGCAGGTTTGGAAAATTCTTCAATATTAAATTTCTCAGCTGTTAATAAAGTTGATAAAAAGAGGATAAAAACGATTAAATACTTATTCATAATGTTTACCTTTTCATCATATCTTCAGAGATTTTATTAAGCGAAGTGATCTTACGGGTTTTAAGATTTACACGCCAAGCGTAATAATAATTTTCTGCCGGTGAAAGCAGATCAAATCTAACTTCATATTTAAATTCACCAATTGCATAATATACTTTCCAACCAGATGTATCAACCTGATCACCATATTGGGCAATTAATGATGATTCTATTGCACTAACACCTGCAGGGATGATGCCTTTTCTGTAATCTTTTATAATCTTTTCTGCAAAAGCTTTTGGGTCTTTCTCTGCTTGCAGTAAGTTACCCATTATGTAAATTTTTTCTTTCACTCTATTAGTTTTAAAAAGTTTGTATGATTTATTATAATGAGAATAAGCGGAAACATACTCTTTATTCTTTTCATATATGCTGGCTTGGTTTTCTAATTCCAGAGCTGAGTTATATCTCTTCTTTTTATCTTTTGTATCACTGATAATATTAGTACAGATTGGATAATTAGGAATCAGGATGAAACAATTATTATAAATTTCAATAGCTTCATCAAATTGGAAAGTAGAAACAAATGTATCTCCTTCCAGAATTATTTGTGAGCAAATATCATCAGATTTTTTATTAACAAGATCTTTTTTTAACTCATCGTTATCTACAACCAGATCAAGATATTTTTTAACTTGCCCGTACTCTTTTATCGATAGAACTTCTTCAGCTTTCAGCAGATATAAATCGCTGATATGAATAAAGATATCATTTTGAAATGCCGATGGATATTGGCTCAATTTAGACAGCATATCAATCGAGACATTATATTCCAACGAATCTCTAAAGATAAGAGCTTCATTAATGAATGTTGGCATCAGATCATCAATAAATGGTTGTATTTCGATTGTAAAAGAATTATTGGGATGATTTTCCCAAAGAAAATGATAATCATTAAAAGCAGAGAGTTTATTCCCCATCTTGATATAAATTTGAATTCTATTAAATAGTATCTCGGGAATATGTTCAGAATCTTTCAAGTGAGAAGTTATCTTTTCATAGTATTCTAAGGTTGTAATTGGGGCATTCTGTAAGAGTTTTTGCTGTGCCAACTGGAAGTAACAATCATCAAGTTTTAAATCAGCAATTTTTGAATTTGACAAAAAGAAAAGACGCGAAGCCAAAAGCCAGTTTTCTTTTAAATAAGCTTTAGAACCAAGTTGATAATAACAGTCGGAACGTTCTAATTCTGCCTGTGTTGAGAGTGCTCCATTGTTAGAAGTTTCTAAGAAATTATCAAAATGCTTAATTGCCATCACATAATTACTTTTCATATATAATTGGTGAGCTATATTAAATTTACTGTTTACCAAACAATGGCTTAATACAACAGTAAACAATATCAATATAACCAAGATTATTTTCATTTTCATATATTTATTATTCCATATTATAATAATTCAAATTTCTTTAGTGAGTTCATTCCTGTCAATAATTCTGAACTATGATCTATTTATCCTTCAATTGGTTTTCTGGTATCACAACAGGGATCTGATCTAATTTTCTACCGAAAAATAAAAATATTACAGCAAACAAGATAGTTAAAATGATTAAAAGTTTTTCTGATTCCATTTTGAAAACTAAGATCGTTATTAATACAATGATTGTATTGATAAGATATACGAATATTGCTGTAACTTTAGGTGATTGCATAGCATTATGTATGCGGTGGGTTGAATGATCTTTACCACCTTGGCTTATTTTTCTACCATCACGTTTTCTAATGAAACTTACAAGCGAAATATCAAAAATGGCATAACTCAATAACAATACAGGCAACAAATAAAATATTGGACTGTTCATTCTCGTTACAGCCAGTCGTCCTGCTAAAATTCCCATCGAAGAAAGGAAGTAGCCGATGAACATACTTCCTGCATCTCCCAGAAATATCTTTGCCGGATTAAAATTGTAAGGGAGAAAACCAAATACTGAACCGGCGAATATCAAAGAAAGCAGCATCATAAGATTTGCTTGAACAGCAACAGAATGTGTTTTACTAATGAAACTAAATGCATAAAAACCAAGTGCAAGAATACCGGACATCCCTGTGATAATTCCATCCATATTATCAAGAAAATTTAAGGCATTCATAAGTCCCACCATCCATAGGAATAGAATGGGAACGGTAATATAATATGGACCAAAAATTTCTAAAAGATTATTGGAATATAAAAACACAAAACATGAAAATACCTGACCGATTAATTTAATAGCCGGACTCATTCCGAATTTATCATCAATGATACCAACCAAAATAATTATGAAAGCTCCAACCAGATAACCAATAATTGGGTAGTTGAAGGAGTGTAAATTCATTATCACAATATAAATAGTAAGTATAAAAAAACCTATAAAAACAGCTAATCCACCCAAAAGCGGGGTTGCTGTTTTATGAACTTTACGTGCATTTGGATTATCCAGAAAATTTATTTTATTTGCAAATTTTATTATGTAAGGTGTGATGCTGTATACAGAAAGAAAGGAGAGTGCTATCACACTTAAACATACATAAATAATATTCATATCACCTCATTAATTACTATTATATAAATACTTATAAAACATTGTCCATAATGCAACATACAGAATTTTGTCAAATCCTTTCTGCTGCTCAATATTTGGAGTATCATCGAATTGAGATGACAGGATAAATTAACAAATTGACAGCTAAATAGGTGAGCAGTTTTTTACAAACGAGGGTATTCTATGAAAGTTTTTAAAAATAGGAAAGCAAGGCATAATTATTTCTTTATTCAGGAATTGGAAGCCGGTATTGTGCTAAAAGGTTCTGAGATCAAATCCATTCGGGAAGGAAAGCTAAGCTTTAAAGATAGCTATGCCGGTATAGAAGCTGGTGAAATCTGGCTTTATAGTCTTCATATCAGCCCATATAAGTATGATAGTAATTTTGCTCCTGATCCTGAACGAAAAAGAAAATTATTACTTAATAGACGTGAGATAAAAAAAATAAGAAGCCAGATGGATGAAAAGGGAATGACTTTGATCCCTGTAGAAATTTACATAAATGATAAAGGGTTGGCTAAAATAAAAATTGCACTTGCAAAGGGTAAAAGACAATACGATAAACGTGAAGATATTAAGAAAAAAGATGTCATGCGTGATATGCAGCGTAGTATGAAATTAGATTAATTAAGGAAAATAAATAAGTTTAACAATAAATACGATCTGAAAAATATTCTCTACGAACAGTCCCTGTGAAGGGTGATTACATGACTGCTAAAAATTTAAATAAAAAAAAGGGAGTTCAAATTCTGAACTCCCTTTTATATTTTTTTGAAGAATTAGTATCTTCTTTTTTCTTTTACACGTGCAGCCTTACCTTTAGCTTCTCTAAGATAGAATAATTTAGCTCTACGCACTCGACCAAATCTTACAACATCGATCTTGTCGATATTGGGTGAGTTTAGCGGGAAAATACGCTCAACACCAACTCCATTACTTATTTTTCTTACAGTGA
>JAGLPW010000122.1 GCA_023137125.1 Candidatus Cloacimonadota bacterium
CCAATAAGGAAGTTAAGATATTGAAGCATAACAGCAGCCTTTGTGTTATTGTTAGTACCATCAGCCATTGCTCCGAAAAAAGAGGAAGATGCAATTGTTCGATATATTCCGGAATCATAATAAACACCACGAACTGCATCATCCTGAGAATGTGTAAATGGAGTGCCTAATTCTGCATCTAGTACATCTAGACCATAATCAGCATTAGTACCATACAGATAATTTAAAGAATATCCTGAAAAAGTTTCTGTACTATCTGCAATGATAGTTTCAATTCCTGTATATAAATTATTTGGAATGGAATGATTGCCCAATCCAAAATAAGGACGCAATAAAGCATGATCTCCTGTACCCATAATGGCACTTTCCAAATATACGGCTTTACCGGTTTCTAAAAATTCTATTAATCTTTGTATATCTTCAGATCCGACCGGATCTGGTGGAGTCCAACCTCAGTCACCACACCAAATACCGGCAGTTGCAAATATAATATCATATCCAGACAGATCATCAGCTAGCAGAGTATCTATTACCGGAAAAAAATCGTTTGCAGTTAATGCTTCTTTTATCCCGGATTCCAAACCAACATATGTCCATGGATCTTCAGGGTCAGATATTTCCGCTCCATCGTCTCTATCCCAGATAAATATATTTTGTGCAGAAAGCATAGTTATAACAAACATAAATAATAATATAATTTTTATTCTCATAAATATCACCTCAATATAAATTTATTTTATACTATGCAATAAATGTACCAAAAAACACTCTAGCAAATACTAGATAGTAGGTAAATGTTTCGGTCTTATTACAAATCATGGCTTATAAACTTAATCTTTCCTGTCGATAATTCACAGAATTGATCCTTAGATTCTGAAAAAAACTAACAATAATTATCGATCAATTAAAAGAATTGATCCTTAGATTCTGAAAAAAATAACAATAATTATCGATAATTCAGAGAATTTATTCTTAATAAAAAAGCCCCGGTAAACCGGGGCTAATGTCAAACAAACAGTTAGTTACAAAGTACTAACTTTAACTTCTATTTCATAAGGATCATTTTTCGAGTAGAAGTATATTGTGCCGTCCTCATTTTATAGAAATAAATTCCGGAAGAAACTGATTTATTATTATCATCTCTCCCATTCCAGAGTATTGTATGTTTTCCAACGTCGAGATTATCATTCACAAGTGTTTTAACTTTCTGACCCTTAATGTTATAAATAGCAAGAGTAACAAAAGAAGATTCTTGTGCTATATCAAAAGAAATTGTGGTGGTTGGATTAAATGGGTTTGGGAAATTTGCATGTAGCCTATTTGCAATAGGAATTATTGTATCATCATTAATACCGGTAGTATTAGAATAATGTATATCGTCGATATACCAACCCTCACCAGTGAAAAGACTTGCACTTCCAAAGACAAATCTGATCTGTGCAATTCCGGAATATGCAGAAAGATCTAATTCAACCAACTCCCAGTCAATATTTCCAGCAAATACTTCAGTTCCTTCCTCAAATGGAGATGATGGAATATTCATTATTGTGCATGGATAGCCACCTATCGGTTCGATCTGTTCCCATTCTCCTCCATCTACGGATATCTCGATCAATCCACCATCCCAGGTTATGGGATTATTTTCAGGACCTACATCCATCCAATGATAAAAAGTGATTAATGCACCGGGGAAAACTTCTATTTCTGGCATTATAAGAGCAGCATGAATATAGGTTGAATAAAACAATTCACCAATGCCACCACATTTCATAGAAAAATTACCATCAATTGTATTATTACGGAAATCTTCGAGATGCCATTCATTAACATAACCCTCTGAAAGTATTATCTGCTCCCAACCAGCATCTCCATATTCAAAATCGTATGCTAAAAAACCAATAGGCATACGAAATATAGATTGAAATGAAAACTCACTACTGTCAACTATGTATACATCAATATCAGCAAAATACTCAACTGGACTATTTTCTGCAACATCAATAATGAATGGAATTGTTGTAGATTCTATAGAATCGGGTGCAATAGATGCAATTACATCAACTCCGCTTAAAGAGACATACGGATCTGATGAGGATAATTGAACCTCTGAATCGTAAGCATACCCGTTTCCATCATTATGAAAACTCAAATAGATCTCTCCCTGTTCTCCCGGGTCGAGTATTTGATCAATTCCATCCAACACATTTATAGTAAAATTCCAATATTCCAAAATAGGGGCATTACAATTAAGTTCAAATCCACTTACCCAAGTATTTCCATCCGAAGTTATTTCAACTTCAAATTCTATTACACTATTATCTTCAATTAAGGGAAGCAATTCAATAGTAAATGCACCTACATAGGTCATAAAGGATGAAGCTGGAATTTGAGATCCATTCATTGTATCATTAATTATCACAATTTTATCTGATTCTGTTGTAAGAATAGCTGTTACTGTACTTCCAGTTGGTTGTATTCCAATATTTTGCAAAGTAAGATCGATCTGAAGAGTATCAAGAGACTGATATGATCCTTCAGCATGAACACCAAGCTCAACATAATCCACATCATGACAGATCACATACATATCCGGAGAAATAATTATTACGTCAGAAGAGTAACGATAAAAATCCTGTTTTGTAACAGTAACTTTCATTATATTATTCGGAACCTGCTGAGGGATAGTGATCTCTAATAGTGCCCCAGTTCCCAATGCTGTTGCAATTAACTCACTATTAACCGAAAGACCTATCAATGCCCCTTCATCTGCTGTAACATAAAACGATTCCAATCCTGACATTAACTCATCATCATGACTAACAGAGAGCTGTTGAGGCATTTCCGAATGAACTGTAGAAAAAGCACCACCATGATGGTGGAAAAGATTATAAGTTACTTCTTTATTATTTGTGTTATACGGCCAACTCGACTGTTGCAGAAAATACTTTCCTGCTGCATTGGCAAAAGCAGGTAATATCCAATCAGATTCTAAAGGAGCGCCACCAAATTGAGGAAGAAAATCCTTCCACATATTATCGTACATTCCCCAAACAAAAGTATCATTCACAAAAGAATATGAAACTTCTGAAGCTGCGATTAATCCCAAAGCACCTTGTTCATGTCTATGGAATGCTTCTGCAAAGCTTATTTCATTTGCATTGTATTTTCCGGTTAGGCAGTTAATAGAAAAAACAAAAACAAGATCATCATTATTTAAACCATCTAGATCTCCAATATCATAATTGGGTTCTCCCCAGCCTGTAATACCACCATGATCTCTATGCTGAAGCATAAATGCACCACTATTAATTGCATCATTTACTGCAACTGCATTTCCACCAGACCATCCACCCAACTCAGATGGAGAAGCAGGAATATAGCCCTGGCCATTAGGACCGAACACATTAAGAACTGTGTATGTGTTTGAAGCTGTTGACCATGGATCAACGGCAGGATTACCAGCATATATCGCATTGATCCTTACTTGATCCTTACCCAATTCATTATGCCAGAATCCACCTACACTCTCTGAACATATCTGGAACCAGCGTTCTGTTTGCCAACCAAGTGCTGTAATTGGATGATCATAGAAATCGGGATTTGTAGAAGGATTCCTTTCATAATCAAGAATCTTGCCGATCATAGTAGAAAGATGATCTTCATTCTGTGCCGTCATTCTTGCCAAGATCACATCTGGCATACTGTTATTCGTTACATCTGCAAAAATATTATCGGAAACACAATAATTATTCCAAATTGGCGATACGATCGAGTTTCCGGTTGTTCCATAGTCACCCAATAAAAGAACTGCAGAAGGAGCAATATCCCAATTATTATATGCATTATTAATATAGTTTTGTATCGCTGTTACAGTATTCCCTCCGATCTCTGTAGTGGTAACTACTCCTGTTCGTATGCCCTGTTCATTTCTAAAAATGCTTAGAGAATCTGCCCATGCTGTAAAAATTGTATCATCAGGTGTGATAATAATATAATCATAGTCTTCTGTTCTACTTGTTGAAGATGAGTACTCTATAATTGGCAAAGAGTCAAAGTTCATGAACACATCACTCAAAATCTGATCCCACCAGACACTTCGTAATCTATCGTCACCAAAATTACCAGAACCACCTTTGAAGATTATTCGAATTCTAATATCTTTGAGAACAACAAGTTCTTTAGTAACAGGGTTATATTGGAATGGAGTTATACCAAGAATCGCTGCTCTAACTCCACGAATTTCTGTAATTTCAGATAACTGAATGGGAGTTTTGGGGTAGAAAGAATTGGAGGTATAAACTTCATTATTTTTGTAATATGTCAAAGGTCCTGTTTCTGAATCGAGCGGAATTCTTGGAGCAGGAGCAATATCAATATTATTAATAATTTCTTTTCTGGTAGAGAGTATTTCCAATTCAATATTAGCATTATTAGGTATTGCGAAAAATCTTCCATAGCCTGGGAGATCCGGCATACCTTCATTGTTTGGCAATAAACTTCCTGCAAGAATTGGCTGAATCATTGTTTTGCCATTTATATCTATTTCTTCTAAGCCAATTTCATGCACGGAATATTCAATTATCAACTCAGTTCCTGATGCATTTATCAGGTTCAATCCTTCCTTATTCCAATTATCAGCAAAATTTATAATAGAAGAATTCAAAAAACTAAAAAGACTTACAACTATAAAAATAAAAATTATTTTCTTCATAATCACCTCAATATATTCATTTAGTACATATTTTTTTTTACAGAGCTTAAAGTCAATAAAATCTTGAGTAACTTATTGAAATTTGATTAAATAATTAACAACAAATTGATAATAAGTAACTTTTTATTTAGTAGAATATATCTTAAGCTCAGTGAACAAATAATTAAATATTGACAAAGTCAAGCTGCTAAAATTCAAACACTTTTAGTAATTCTTAATTTTATAATAGGAAGTAAATATGAAAAATCCTCAAGAATTTATTGAATTGACTGAGAGAATGCAAAAACTTTTCCAAGATAGGGATAATTCTTATACTTTATGTGTTGTTATTGGAGAGATCGAATGTGCTCTTTTACGATTCCTACATAAAATAAACCGTCCTCTCAGAATGCGTGAAATTGCAAAAATGTATGAAATTTCCAATGCCAAAGTTACACGTGTACTGAATAAACTTGTTCAGATGGGATTTGTTGAAAGATATCATTCCGAAAATGATCGGCGTAGCTGGTTTGCTCGTATCACAGATGAAGGGAGCAAAATGGCAGAAAACACAAAATACAAATTGAGTAAATTCCAGGAGGAAGTATTAGAATTGATCCCGGAAGAAGAGATCGATAAAACTTACGACTATCTTAAATTGTTTGTTGATGCCTATGAAAAAATAATAACTGATTCCTCAGAGTGAGCCGAAGAATCAGCTAATTAAAATTATTCAGTAATTTATTAAAATAAAATATCAGGAGAAATATGGTTGGATTCCCAACCTAGTTTCTCCTTTTTAATATCAAATGCTACACCCATTAACTGGCTGAAATAAACAATCGGCATGGTTTCAAATTCCTGATCTTTTTCTTTTATGTCCTGTTGTCTGTTATCAAGATTAAAAGCACAGAGCGGACAAGAAGTAATTATTACATCAGCACCATTTTTGCGTGCATCTTCGATTATACCTTTTGAAAGATTAACCACAATATCTTTGTTGTTCACAGTGTGATAACTACCACAGCATCTGCTACCGCTGTCCCAATCTATTGCTTCAGCACCCAAAGTACTCACTAACTCTTCTAATATCTTTGGGTCTTCAGCATCATCAATTCCAACATCTTTAGGACGCAATAACATGCAGCCATAATATGGCGCAACTTTTAAATCCTTCAACGGTTTCTTTACTTGTTTGGTTACTGCTTCCCAACCCAAATCGCGGATTATGGATAACAGATGTACTACTTCCACATTTCCATCATATTTTATTTCTTCCCGATGCATGAAATCATTTATCTTCTGTAGATCATCCGGATTTTTCTGCATACGCTTATTGGAAAGACTTAGTGTATTATAACACATCGAACACAGCGTGACCATACGGTTTTCATTTTCTACAATACCAGCAGCATTCATTTCCTGTACTCGTATGAAATTTCTAACAGGCGCCATATGCTTCATTAGATCATCACTAACCAAATAAGAGACAACTCCACAACAATTCCAACGATCGAGTTCCACCATTTCTATTCCAAGTTTTTTTGCTACTTCTATGGCTGGAATCTCAAAGTTTGTTGCAGTTGTTTTTAGTGTGCAGCCGGGGAAATATGGTATTTTCATTTTTTGTCTCCTTATCCGGTAAATTTCCTGAAAGCACCCACAATTGCAATTGAAGGAAGTTTCCTGGCTTCATCTTTAGAAATCTGTTCAATATCGATAAAATCTATGGCTTCACGTAGTTTCACTTGGCGCAATGCCTCTGAGACTTTCGATACATCAAGATCACGAGGACAACGAACAGTGCATGTAAAACATGATGCACAGATCCACATTGTTTTAGTGTTCATGATATCTTTTTGACCCAGCATTACCTGCCTCATTATCTGGGAAGGATTAACATCCATTTCTGTAATGAACGGACATCCACCCGAACAGGTTCCACACTGATCACAAAGCGTGATGGTTTCACCACTTAGTTCATTGATCTTTTCTAGGAATTCAACACCTTTATCATCAAGTTTTATTATCTTAGCCATTATTCACCTCTCACTGCTGTAAAAAGTTTATCTCTTTTTTCCTGCGAGATTGGAACTATAGTCCCCAGAAATTCCGCTAGACCATCTACATCATTTATAAATGGAGCTAACTCTCCCGCATTGTACTCTTTGAAAATTATTCTATCAGTTTCTATTTGTAGCTCATCCAAAATTTTCTTAACCTGTTTGATATTATCTTTTGTTACATTGTTTGCCCAGTCAAAACGGGAACTCTTTTCTGGACTATCACCGATCATTACTGCATCTGCTCCTTTAGATAAAGCAAAACCTATCAGGTTGGAAGTTATCCTGCTTCCGCTTGGAACACGGAATATTCTGGAATCTGTAGAGTATTTCATCTTACGCACTCCACAAGCATCTGCCAATCTGTAAACCGTATTGTCATCAGCAAAGATCAGGATTCTCTTATCACCTTCTTTTTTGTTACTTAAAGAAGCCTCGATCTGAGCATACATTTGGTCATTCGTATAATAATTCAAATCAATCGCTTCAATTGGACAGCTTGCAATGCAGCTGCCACATCCTAAACAGAGTGCTTCATTCACTTCAGCTTTGCCATCAGCATTCATGGAAATAGCTTGTTTTGGGCATGAATCTAAACATTTCTTGCAGCCATCACAAATATCCTGATGCACAAAAGCTAGCACCGGATCTATGGAAAATTCTTTCTGGGCAAGCGTTGCCAGAACACGTCCGGCAGCTGCACTAGCTTGAGTTACAGTATCGGGTATGTCTTTTGGACCCTGAGCAGCTCCAGCTAAAAATACACCTTCAACCAACGTATCAACCGGACGATATTTGGGATGAGCTTCTTTAAAAAATCCATCATCACTTTTTGCCAGTTTCAGTTGATCAGCGATTGGCTCGGAAGCTTTGCTTAACCCCATACCATTTGCCAAAACTACCAGATCAAATTTGCTCTGAATAATATCACGCGAAAGAGTATCTTCTACTGTTACTACAACTTGTTTTGTTTCGAAATCTTCGGTAAAATGCGAAGGTTTTCCTCTCACAAATTTTATTCCCATTTCCTGAGACCGTTTATAATATTCTTCATAGCCTTTACCAAAAGCCCTGAGGTCTGTGTAGAAAATATAAATATCTGTTTCGGGTTTTGCCTGCTTCAAAAGAGAAGCTAACTTTATAGAGAACATGCAGCATACACGAGAACAATATTCACGACCGATTTGTTCATCTCTCGAACCGATACATTGTACAAATGCAACCCGTTTCCCAACTTCTCTTGGTGGTTCCTTCTCGGAAATATGATCTACAATGCGTTCCATTTCTAAAGCTGAAACTACATTTTTATATTTGCCATAACCAAAGACTGTTTTTTCTGTTGCATCATAAATATCATATCCTGTGGCAACTACAACATTATCTACAGCTATATCTATGAACTCGGGCTTTTGCTCAAAATCTATTATTTTTTGTGGACAGATATCAGCACATATGCTGCAAGAACCATCTTTAAAATGCAAACAGTTATCTTTATCAATTAAATATTTATAAGGAATTGCATGTGGAGCCGGTATATAGATCGCCTTGCGATTCATAATCCCTTGCTCCCAATAATTTGGTTGTTCAATCGGGCATTCCTGTACACATTTAGTACAAATGAGACATTGATCCATGTCGAT
>JAGLPW010000123.1 GCA_023137125.1 Candidatus Cloacimonadota bacterium
TTGTATAAGCTTTTGTGGTCAATGTTAATAGCACCATCAATGTGCTTGCTGCTGTAATCAGATGCTTGTCTGGTAGAAACAATGATCACGTCTCCACTTTTTGCAAGTGCTTTAAGTTCTTTGGCAGAGACAACTCCGGCAAAAACAAGCTGAACTGCCAAAAGTAGTATTAGAATTCCTATTAATTTTTTCATTTTCTCTCCCCTTTTTTTGGTTTTACTATTTTTTTTCACATGAACTCATGTGTTTGCTATTAATCTCAGCCACCGGAATCGGAAACTTCTTCTTCCAATGGAAGCGATGGATCTAACCAGATCCTATAACCACCCTGTAGACTAAACACATTTGTATAACCCATCAGCTGCAAAGTTTGTACAGCTAACGCACTGCGTCCGCCTGTTTTACAGTATACTACTATTGTTTCATCTTTGGTTGGCATTTCCACCCATAGATCATCATCCCAATAAGAAGTATCTCCGATCTTGAATTCCAGAAGACCACGAGGAATATTTACTGTGAAAGTTTCCGGATATGGATATTCATTATCTTCATTCGGTTGATTGATCGAACCTTCTTCAAATTCGAAAGATTCCCGCACATCAATAAGAACACGAAGTTTTTCTTCTTCCATAATCATCTTAAGGTCATCATAAGAAATTTCTGTAATTCCTGCTTTAGCTTCTCGTACAATTGCTTTAGAATTGGCAAATACTTCTCCGGTTGCAAAACTTTCTCCACAACCAGAAAGCACTATTAATAGAAGAACTGATGCAGCTAAAATTATAAATTGCTTTTTCATTTTTCCTCCTATATTGCTGAGAATTTGCCAGTTTTTTCATTCCACTTGGCAAACATGAACCAAAGCAGCAGAATGAATAAAACTAAAACCACAGCGCCTGTATACCCAAGAATGTCTGGCAGAAATAAATGTTTCTGCATAGATTCGGGTAGTATTTTCTTAACAGCTGGAACTATAAAACCTTTGGAAACAGGAGCCATAATTACAAAACCAAGTGCAGCCATCCATAGCTTCACATGACCTTCTCCAGCTCTCCAAAGTGTTCCAACTGCACATCCACCAGCAACTGTCATGCCCAATCCAAAAATAATACCGCCAATAAGAGCACGCAACCAGAAGTTTGCATATACAGCTTTCATTTCAATAGCGCAAGTTGCAAGTTCACCTGCATTGCCCACACCAAAATATTTAATTACGGTAAATCCAACCAAGGAAACTAGAATACTAAGTATAATTGCAACCGGAGCAGTCGCTTCACCCGTCATGAATGGTTCACGAAATGCACGAACAATGCAATAGCGTGATCTCTGCAGGATCATTCCCAGGATCAAACCGATCATAACGTGCCATCCGATAATCTTCATTGCACCGGAACTAGAAGCAGTATAAGTACTAAATAGGAAGAAAACCACTGCAATCATTATCCAGCCCAGCCATCTTTGCCAGCCGGTTTTCTTTCCTGTTCCAATTAGGAAGGTAAATGATTTTCCCATACTGATATTGGGAAGTGCTTCCATTTCCCACAAAAGATATCGCAATGCAACAAAAGTACCGATCATGAAGCCGGCAGCAAGAGTAAGAGCACCACCGGAAAGTGCAGCCAAGCCGGTAAAGAATCCACCGGTTGTACATCCGGCACCTACTGTGGCTCCAATAGCCATGAGAGCGCCTCCAACAAATCCTTTCACCAACTCTCCAACCGGTGAGATCCGAATACCAAACTCGCGTGAGAAAAGTGATGAAACAAAAGCTCCCACTACAACAAAGATATTCAAAAGTGCAACAGCATGAAGACTTATAGGAACTTTAGTTCCAAGACTCGTAACACCAAGGATCTGGAATAAGTTTTGACCAATGTTTGTATACCCACTGCTTGAGCCCCATGGATATTTGATCACGAAGAGAAGAATATTCATCATCGCCAGCAAAATTCCACCAACCCACATGGGCCAGGATTTACCAAATAAAGAATCGAATAATTCTCTTAGAACTCCTTTCTTAAACACAATTCACTCCTTTTTTTACTTCTTCTTAATGTAAAATTTATATGTACCACCCTCTTCAGACTGTTCCAAGAAAACATTACCTGTTTTTTCACACCAGGCAGGAACATCAGTTTTTGAACCAGGATCAGTTCCGAGCATTTCCAAAACTTCTCCGCTATTCATTTTCTTAATAGTCTTTGCGAGTTTAATAATTGGCATTGGGCAAGATAGCCCTTTACAATCCAAATTTTGATCTGCTTGCATAATTTTCTCCTTTGTTTTTTTTTACTTCCATTTCTTATTTAATTCTTTGTTGATTATATCGTTAATTTTCTTTTTATTATTTTCGTTAGGATGCAGTTTCTGATCAATTAGTTGACAGCGTAGATCCTGAACAAATTTATCCAATTCTCTGGCTTGCATGTCTTGTTCTTTTGGTGCATATCCTTGTTTGATAGCCATATCACGAAGGATTCCGAGAACATCAGTAAATTTCACACCTTGAGGACATAGTGCATAACAAGTATAGCAACGGGAACACATCCATAAAACATCCGAGGATAATACTTCTTCTTTCATTCCCAGAATCGACATACGAATTATTTTACGTGGATCGTAATCATCGTGAACCTCTGCCACCGGACAAGAAGCAGTACAGGTACCACAAGTAAAACACTGCTTAAAGTGTTCAGCACCAGGTTGGGAAGCTATCTCATTTTTAAAATTGGAATCCATCTCACTTAATATTATTTTATCCATTTATTTCTCCTCTATTTAAAATGCATCCGGAATTTTCTTTAATTCTTCATACGAGAAGACAGGACCATCGATGCAAATATATTTAGAACCGATACCACATCTGCCGCATTTTCCAATACCGCATTTCATACGTCTTTCTAATGAAGTGTAGATCTTCTCATGAGCAAAACCTATTTCCAGCAAAACCGGAAGTGTGAATTTGATCATTATTGGAGGTCCGCAAACTATGCACCAAGAAGTAGGATCTGGTTTTACATCCTTTGTAATTGCAGGCACAAAACCACAGAGTTTATTCCATCCTTTAACAGGTTTATCCACTGTAAGATGAAGAATTATATCATCTCTTTTATCCCACTCTTTTAGTTCTTCTTTAAATATAAAAAGATCAGGATGCCTGGCCCCATAAATAACTGTGATCTTGCCGTAATCATCCCTGTTTTCAAGCATAAAAACTATCATAGATCGTAATGTAGTAAAGGCAAATCCTCCGCCAACAATAACAACATCCTGTCCTTTAAGTTTTTCTAATGGATACCAGTTTCCCATGGGTCCGCGAATTCCTACAATATCACCTTCCTGGAGATAATGAATTTCGTTAGTTACGCTACCGGTACGACTTACGGTAAACTTTATTATTCCCTCTTCAGTAGGAGAAGAAGCAATACCAAAAGGTGATTCACCTTTCCCCAAAATGGAAAATTCGCAGAATTGTCCGGGCATATAGGTAAACTTCTTTCTATCTTCTTCATTTACAAAAGATAGGTCGTATGTCCGCAGTGATCTGTCGGGATTTTCGATTAGAATCTTTTCCACTTTCATTGGAATTGGGATATAAGTATTCTCACAATTGCACATTAATTATCCTCATTCTTACTTAATTTGTAATCTAAAACTTGCTTGATCACTTCTCGGATATCTAAATTCACAGGACAAACCTGAACGCATCGACCGCAACCAGTACAGAGATGTTGTTCATAGTTATCCATAAAATAGTTGTATTTATGCATAATTCGCTGACGAACCCGTTGTGTAGACAATCCGCGTGGATTATGACCGGAGGCCTCTCTTGTAAATATTTGGAACATACAAGAGTCCCATAATCTGATGCGTTTTCCCTTCTTACCTTTTCCTTCATCGGTAACATCAAAACAATGGCAGGTACTGCATACAAATGTGCAGGCACCACAATTAATGCATTTTGTACTGATCTCTTCCCAGATCGGTTCATCCCAAATTTTATTCATTTTCGCAAAAAGTGGTTTAATATCTATCACATCCGGCAAATATGATTCTGCTGTTTTCTTTAGTTCAGCAATTTTATCCAGATCAGCCTTAGTTGCTTCTTCACCAGATTTATATTTTGCTAAAAATGCATTACCTTTATCGCTAACACCTTCCAGAATAAAATGATCACCAGTATCTACAACAAAGACATCAGCTCCTTTTTCTGCAAATGGATTACCATCGAACCAATTACAAAAGCAAGTTGATAGTGGTTCATTACAGGCTTGGTTGAAAATGAGACAATTATCATACTTCATTTTCCAATAAGGATCTTTATACATATCCTTACCTGGCATCTGATGAGCATCACCAAAAACTTTATTCAACATCATCAAACTGCTAGTATCACAATTTCTCATACCCCATACAGCAATTGGTTTTTCATTTCTTTGGGGTACTTTCAACCCGTCATCAGAATATTGGAACAGCACTTCCGATTGTGGAAAGAAAACATCCTTGGGTGAAAGATGTGTATTAGTTATGTCGTGTCTGATCTCAAAAGCAGAATTTATCTTCTTGAATGCGGTTTTTTTACCAACATCAGCCGGACTATAAACATCATAATCTTTCATTAGAAGTTCTATAAATTCATTTAAGCCGGTTTTCTTTATTTTTACCATAGTTAACCCATTATAAAATCTTGCTTTTCATTTTCGCAATAGCTAGCCATTGCAGGTTTTTCGTTAATATCGGTTCCTGCAGTGTAATCGAATCTCTCTTTAATCTCCTTCTCCACCTTTTTACTCATAATACGCAAATCAAGATCGACAGGACAAGCGGAAACACAAGCTCCGCAATCTACACATCGACCAGCAACATGTAAATTTCTAATTAGATGGAAAATAATCGAGTCTGTAACTTCTGGTGTTTTACCTATCCATTGCGGATCGTTCTGATCTACAAAACACTCCGGACAATAACAAGAAGGGCACACATTGCGGCAGGCATAACAGCGAATACACTTGGAATATTCTTCTTGAATATAAGCCCAGCGTTCTTCTGCAGATTTTTCTCCAAATTCATTAATAACTTTATAAGCTTCAGGAACATTCACTTCTTTTCTGGGAGTTCCAATAAAATAATCATGTTCAGGTGCATCCGGATATTGGCAAGTCAGGCAAGAATCACAAAGTACTTCTTTTAAGGAATGAGTTTGTTCAAAGTTTCTACCTTTTAATATGATCTTTTCACCTTTGATCTGAAAATCCAGAATTTCTTTACCTTCAGCAAGTTGGATTATCTTCTTCCTCTCGAATACGCCATTGCAGGGAACACCAATGAGAACCACGTTTTCTCTTTTTATCTGGTTTTCTACTGCATAAAGAACAACCGAGCGAGAATCACAACCTTTTACAACAATTCCGATTTTCTTATAATCTTTTGATATACGACGTTTATCTTTAGTGAGATATGTTGTAAGGTTGTTTCGAGAAGTTTCATCAAAAATTAGCTTTTTCGCATCCTCTTCTGTTTCAACAAAAATTGGAGTTGCGGAAAATGGAAGAGAACCTTTACCCCATCCGATAACTACATCTACTTCTTTATTTTTAATTATTTCTTTAACTTTATTTACTAACTTTTGCATTATTTCGCTCCCTTAACCATGCGCTTAGCAGGACCGATAGCCTTAACTTCATCTGTGATCTTTGTGATAATATCGGCAAAACGTTCTCCTTCTCCAGCCGAAATCCAGGAAAACTGAACTCTTTCCGGTTCTATACCGATATACTCTAATAACGGTTTGATAGTGGCGTAACGTCTTCTAGCTATATAATTACCTGACAGGTAATGGCAATCGCCTGGATGTCAGCCGCTTACCAAAATTCCATCAAAACCACTTTGCAATGATTTCATGATAAATAGCGGGTCTACACGGCCTGAGCAGGGTATACGAATTACTCGAACATTTGGCGGGTATTGCATACGTGATACACCAGCCAGGTCTGCTCCGGCATAGGAACACCAATTACACAAAATAGCCAGAATTTTTGGCTGCCATTCTTTCATATTTTATTCTCCATTTTAGTTGGACTCGATTTACGACGAAATGTGAGTTGAGAACAACTTTTATAATTCGCAATTCTTAAGTCACGATCCCAAAGATTATCTGAGATTATCTAACAATCTTTCTGGTCACTGTAACTCAAGTCTTGCTTCATTTTATCTAGAACTATCATATTTTCTATTGTTCGTTTTGTTCGTTGCAAATCATTCTCCCAGAATATCTACCATATCTAAAGCATCGAAAGCTGAGAAAAGTTGTTCATTGCTGAATCCACGTAAGTCTAGCGCAGCACATCTACAGGAAGCAACACAAGCTCCGCAACCTTTGCAGAGTGCTTCATTAACAATTGCTATCTCTTTTTCAAGATCAACTTCAATGGCGTTATAAGCACAGATCTGTTCACAATATCCACAACCGGTACAACGGCTGTCATTCACTTCACATATGGTTCCTTCTGCCAAGATCGCTTTCTTATTTAGGAAAGTAAGAGCACGACTGGCTGCAGCTTTGGCTTGAGTCATACTTTCATCAATATCCTTAGGAGTGTGAGCCAGACCTGCTACAAATACACCATCAGTAGCAAAATCTACAGGACGGAGTTTCACATGAGCTTCCATAAACATACCATCTGCATTAAGAGGAACCTTAAGCATTCTGCCTAGATCTATATTCTCTTTTCTGGCATCCACAGCCGTAGCCAACACCAGCAGATCTGCTTTCACTTCTACTTCTTTATCCATGATCGGATCAAAGATCGTTACGTTAACCTGACTGTTTGGATCCCATTCATCCACCAAAGTTACTTCCGGTTTTTTATTCAGATCATAATGCACGAACAAAGTTCCCAGATCGCGTAACTCGGTATAATATTTTTCTCTGAATCCATAAGTTCTAATATCACGATAAGCAACATAGGTATTTATGTTAGGGAATCTCTTTTTAAGAGTGAGTGCATTTTTCACAGCTTTTGTACAGCATACTCTGCTACAATACATTTTATCTTCTTCACGGGAGCCCACGCATTGGATCATTACTACATTCTTAAGTTTATTGGTTGGGAATTTACGTGTGTGAAGCATTTCTTCAAATTCCACTTGAGTAATGATGCGTGAACTTTCTCCATAAAGATATTCTTTGGTTTTATGTTCTTCTGCGCCTGTAGCAATGATAACGATCCCATGATCTAATGTTTGTTCATCTTTTTTAGTTTTTAATGTTGTTATAAAATTGCCCACATAACCATCGATCTTCTCAATTTGTGTACTTTTGAAAAGTTTTATCAATTTGTTTTCCGAAACATTTTTGATCTTTTCAACTAATAATTCCTGTGGATCTTTATCAAAAGCAAAATATATATTCCTCAGGTTTCCACCCAGTTCAGCTTCTTTTTCTACCAGGAAAACTTCATGACCGGCATCTGCCAGGGCTTCAGCTGCTATCATCCCAGCCAGTCCCGCACCTATAACCAGGGCTTTAGGATTGATCTCGATTGGGAGCCTTTCCAAAGGTGTAAGTTCACGTGCTTTAGCAACTCCCATATTCACCAGGTCTTTTGATTTATCAGTAGCGAGTTCCGGTTCGTTCATATGAGCCCAGGAACATTGATCCCTGATATTTGCCATTTCAAAAAGATAGGGGTTTAATCCGGCTTCACTTACCATTTCACGGAAAAGCGGTTCATGAGTACGAGGAGTGCAGGCAGCGATCACAATCCGGTTCAAGCCATGTTCTTCGATCCTTTGCTTTATCGTGTTCATGCAATCTTGAGAGCAGGCGTACAACAAATCTTCGGAATGTTCCACGTTTGGCAGGTCTTTAGCGTATTCTGCCACATCTTTTACATCCACCACTCCTGCAATATTGATACCACAATGGCAGACAAATGTGCCAACTCTGGGTCGATCTCCAACTATATCTTTTTCAGGTATTTTTTTCTCTGCAATTTCCTGTCTATCCAATCTCAGGTATTTCAC
>JAGLPW010000124.1 GCA_023137125.1 Candidatus Cloacimonadota bacterium
ATGCCTTCCCTGCTTGTTTTAAGTGGTTCGAAAGTATCCGATCGGCAAAAGCCGAATTCATTAAGTTTTATATCGAGGTTTTTGACCAGGTTCACGATGTTCTTCCTAGGCTCTAAACCAACGGAAAGTACAACCATGTCAAATTTAGCTAATTCTATATCACCATTTTCTAAAACATGACGCAGTGAAAGATTTCCATTATCCAGCTCTCTTATCTCAGAGACTTTAGATTTTATAAACTGTACACCGTATTGACCTTTTGCTTTTTCATAATATTTATCAAAATCTTTACCAAAGGCACGAATATCCATATAAAAAATAGAGGATTCCAAACCTTTCATGTGTTCTTTGGCAATAATTGCTTCCTTGATAGCAAACATACAACAGGCTGATGAACAATAGTTGTGATCGATACTTTCATCGCGTGAGCCAACACATTGGATGAAAGCAATACTTTTTGGTTCTTTATTGTCCGAAGCACGCAATACATGACCACCAAAAGGACCGGATGCAGAAAGCATTCTTTCAAAATCGAGTGAAGTAACAACATTCGGATAACGTTTGTATCCAAAGTGCCCAAATCCTATAGGATCAAAAGCATCTATACCGGAAGCCAGAATTACAGCTCCTACTTTTAAATCAATTTCCTTATCTTCATCTTCATAATTGATAGCCCCTGCCGGACATACCTTTTCACAGATCCGGCAAACACCTTTTGTAAGATATAAACACTTCTCTTCATCAATTGTATATTCAGAGGGAATACTTTGCAAGAAAGAGCGTGAGATCGCTCCTCTTTTGCGTAATCCCATATCAAATTCATCATCTACTTTAACAGGGCATTTTTCTTCGCAAAGACCACATGAAACACATTTTATCGGATCAACATATTTGGCATGTTCCACGATCTTTGCAGTGAAATCACCCGGGTTGCCTGTAACTGTAGGAACAGATGATTTAATGTGAATTGTAATATTGGGGTGACGGGCACATTCACTCATTTTGGGTGCAAGAATGCACATAGAACAATCATTAGTCGGAAACGTTTTATCCAATTGTGGCATTCTGCCACCAATAGTTGCAGATTCCTCCACAAGGTGAACATCAAGTCCCATTTCCGCCAGATCAAGAGAAGCTTGAATTCCAGCTATTCCAGCTCCCACGACCATTACCGATCTACTTTTCAAACCCATAAATTATCCTCAATATTTATAAAAAAATATGTTTCTTGGTTGGATTTTCTCCCATTTCCAAGATCTGTTTTGTAAATTCAGTTCCAACTTGAGCAAATTTATTACCTTCTGAAGCAGATATCCAGGTAAGTCGCAAACGGTCATTTTCCAACCCGAGTGTGTCAAAAATCTTCTTTACAATCGCCATACGGCGACGTGTATGATAATTACCAACCTGGTAATGACAATCTCCCGGATGTCAACCACCTACCAATACACCATCAGCTCCCCGCAGATAGGCTTTTATCAGAAATACCGAGTCTACCCTGCTGGAACACATAACCTTGATCGGCAATATCGCGGTGGGATACTGAGAACGGTTGATACCTGCCAGATCGGCACCTGTATAAGAACACCATTTACACAAAAAACTAATTATTTTTGGTGTGTTTTCTTTTTTCATATCTATTCTCCCAATTCAGGAAATTCTTCTTCTTTATATATCATTACAGGTATCTCTTCATCTACTCTTCTTCCTGCAACAAAATCGAACATACCAGCAGTTTCTTCACCGGTTTTCTTAAAAATATCCGCTACAGGAATTGAAGCTGGACAAACATCCGAACACATTCCACAACCCACGCAGGAAAAACTCATATGGGAAAGTCTTCCAAGGTGGAAAAATAAAGTATCTGGAGGTAAACGGAGCGCTCCCTTTTCTGCTAATTCCTTTTCCATGATCGGTGTGTTATAATCATAATTGAATGAATCGAAATCACATAAAGTACAATAGCAAATAGGACAAACTGTATTACAGCCATGGCAGCCGATACATTTTCCAAAAATATCGATTAATCCATCCATACCAGAATCTTTTGTATTGATCTTTGAATATATTTCTTCCTTATATTTTGCTCTCAGTGTAAGAAGATTCTTCAAAATTGTTTCATCGAATTTAGATTCTTCGGTTTCAATTTCAAATCCTTCCAGCAATTTTTCTGCTTTTTGTGTATTCAAATAGATCTTTCTGCTTTCTTCACCAACTAATGAAATAAATATATCAGAATTTAAGGGAGAAATATACTCACAGGTTTTACATGAATTTCTAATGTCTTCAGGAATTTTTCCTTTTTTTACTGAATCCCAATATCCATCCAATTTATTATTAATATTGTCTTCTGCATTATTTTTAAGTTGGAAAACACCACCGCAGCTAAATGTAATAAACAAGAAATTATCCATCTGTCCCTGTTCCCGCTTTGCAAGTTCTACAAAAGCTCTAAATTCACAAGGACGCACAACAGCAGCCACTGGTTTATCCATTGGAGTAAATCTTCCAAGAAGCTGCCCTGCATTTGCGGGCATCACAGGATGTAATGGCGCAATTTCATCTAATTTTGCAACATTAGAAATCAAACCATAATCTACAGAACCTTTTTTATTTACTTTTCTTAGAGAAAAGACTGCACTCACTTTTTTTGATTCCAATAAATATTTCAGAAGATCATTAAGTGTTTGTTCAACAGGATTATTAGTCTTCAATATTTTACTCATGACTACCCTCCTGAACTTCGGCATTTTTAACCAATTCTCCCAGCTCACCCAATTCATCAAGTCTATATTCTTTCATTGGAAGAGCATCACCAACACTAGCTCCAGCTGAATATTCAAAAGTTTTTTGAGTTTGACTGGCTACATAACTAAATATCTTTGCTACCGGAATATTTACCGGACAGGCATCGGAACAAAGTCCGCAGGAAACACAGGAAAGACTCATGTGAGCCATTCTGCCTGTATGGAACATAATGCGGTCCAGAGGTAAAGACACAGCTCCTCTATCTTCAGCACGCATCATGATAATATCAGAATTAGGCTTTGCTACTGAAGAATCAAAATAGCACTGACGACAATAACAGATCGGGCAGGAACTGTTACAATTATGACAACCGATGCAATTGGCAAAAGTCTCAGTAAGATTCTCAAATCCTTCTACCATGTCTTTAATAATTTCAAATGTTTCTTCTCTATTTTTTAATTTGATCTTCTTTTGTTTTTCTATATAATTCTGCCATTTTGTTAAATCAGTTTCTGCTTTTAGATCAAGATCAGTTAGCAGTTTTTCTCCCTTTTCGCTATTTGAGATCAGTATTAACTCCTGATCATTCAAAGCAAAATGCAGATTGCTGGCAGAGAGAGAAAATTTATCGCAGATCTTACAGACCGGTTTAACATCTTTAGAATTCCAGTTTTTATCTGAGAGAAGTTTTTTAAATTTGTTATCACCAGCTTCAGGATCAGCAATATAATCCTGCATAGGAAGTGCACCAACACAATCATAACTAAATAATGTAACATCATCAAGATGCACTTGATTCAGTTTAGTAAGTTCTATGGTAGCACGGATTTCACAAGGCTTCATAAGAGCTGCAATTTTATATGTTCCCTTCCCTTTTCTGGTGTACCGTTTTAATGCCTTGGCAGCATTAACCGGCATGATCGAAGCAAGTGGTTGTGCACTTTTTAGGATATCCTGCTCTTTGATCATGATCCAAGCGAAAGAATCACCGGATGGTACTTTCATTGGTAACATAACTGCATCAAAAAGTTTTTTCTCTATTGCATCCTGAAAGAACTGAAGTATCGAAGTTTGTATATTATTCTTCACTTCCAGAAGTGCTCCTTTTTTTGAGATTTCAGTCATTAATAAATTCTCCTCTATAACAAAATCGTTCACGATTTTTTAAATCACAAATATCAAAAAACAAAATACAAATAAATCCCAAACTCGAAATTTTAAACAAAATATTCTCATTTTGATTTCTCCAAAATCGAAGATAATATTTTCTTCAATTCTGTTGCTTCTTGTATTAACATCAAAGCCTCTTTTGAATTTTCAAGATTATTCGTTTCGTTTATCAATTTTAGCCAATAAACACTTTCTTTAGCTTCTTTTCTACTAATTTTTATTCTCATTACGAAATCTTTTTTACTCAAAGCTTCATTAGCTTCTCTATAATTTGCCCCCACAGAGCCGGAAGATCTAATCACTTGCTTCCCATCCTCAATGTTTGCAATAGTTTTAGTTAATGTTTTAATAAAAAACCTTACGTCTTTTGCGAAGATGAAAGTCCTTTCTTCCAAATCATAAACTTTGTTGGATTTTATTTCATTCACAATAATCTTCCATAATTATTTGAAATTTGGGATTTGCCATTTGTAATTTCATCATCTCAGTGCTTCTTTAATTTCCTGGAATAATTGTGGGTTTGTAAAATGTCTTGTTCGAATAGAACCAGATGGACAGCTTCCCACACAATTGCCACAGCCACGACATATTGCTTCGTTCACAACAGATATCCCTTTGTCTTCATCGAAGTAGATCGCACCAAAACCACACACTTCAAGACAAGTTTGACAACCTGTACAATATGCTTCTAATATTTCTGATACTTTAACTTCAGGAATGATCTTCTGTCCCGGGATAAGTTGTGTAAGTATCTTACCAGATGCAGCCTGAGCCTGCAGCATTGATTCCGTTATTCCAGCAGGACCATGCGCTCCACCAATCACAAAAACACCATCGGTATTTGTTGAAACCGGGTTTATTTTGAGATGTGCTTCCTGGTAAAATCCTGTTTCATGCTGATCGATTTTCAACTCAACACCAAGTTCAGCAGTGCCATCTGCCGGGATCATTGCTGTTCCTACAATTATCATATCTACATCAAGCTTCTTTTTAGCATCTGCGATATCTGTAAGGTTTATTGTTGTCCCCTGAACTTCTGCATTTTTTATTTTTATAAAATCAATCCCTTTTCCCTGAACCTGCTCATAAAATTCTTCATCAAGTTTATTGGGAAGACACATGTGTTTGTATAATTCTGTTACTTCGATCTTCGATGATTGATTCTTGATCAGATTAGCTATTTTCAGTAAATAATCACAGCATGCTTTAGAACAATATCCAACTTCCGGTCTCCCTACACAATGTATCAGAGCAACTTTCTGGGGTTCTTTTCCATTCCGCAAAGTTATCTTACCATTTTTGGATAGCATTTCCTCAATTTCTAAAGCATTATAAACTTCGTCATCCTTCTTTATATTGTATGAGTCGAGTGAAGAGACATCAATAAGATCGAAACCGGTTGCTACAACTACTGCTCCCGCTAAAAGCTCAGTTGTATTATCATGTTCAATAACATCTCTTATTATAATTTCAAAATTACCCAGAAATCCGACAATTGAATTCAATTCAGTATGAGTAAAAACTTTTATATATCTGTTACTTTGAACATCAGATATTTTCTGATGTAGAACATTCAGATTAATACCCTGTCTAGGTAGTAGTTCTTTTAATTTGGCAGATTTCCCACCCAATTCTTCAGATTTTTCTATTAGATAAACAGAACGATCTTTACCGGCAAGAGTAAGAGCTGCCTCCATACCTGCAATTCCACCACCAATGATCAAAACATCAGGATTACTATCGAGTTTCTTTTCTTCCAGCGGTTGTTGATATAAAACTCTGTCCATTCCGGCATGGATCATTCGTATAGCTTTGGAAGTAGCTTCTTCAATATCCGGAATTATCCAGGCACAATGTTCTCGAATATTTACAATTTGATACATATAAGGATTTAATTTTGTTTTTTTACATACATTAATAAAGGTAGTGTCGTGATCTCTTGGGGAACAAGCAGCACAGACGAGATGAGTTAAATTATTTTCATTGATCTCGTCTTCCAGGAATTTCTTCCCTTCCACAGAACAAAGCAATTTATGGTTTTTAATAACTAATTCTTTATCTTTGAAATCTTCAAGTTCTGCCAACTCCTGCATGATCTTTTCAATATCTACCTTCGAGGCAATATTTGGACCACATTCACATACATAGATTCCGATTTTTTCACTCATATTATTTCCTTATGTATTTAAAAGCGACATGATCTGTGCCACAGCTGCTTCCGATTGAATAACCGAATTCTGAATATCTTTGGGACCTTCTGCACAACCTGCTACAAAAATACCAGATTTTGAAGTTGCCACAGAGCCGATCCTGAATGGCTGTGCTTCTATAAAACCAAATTTATCATGATTTAATCCCATTGCTTTTCCAAGATCATCACTTCCGATCGCAGGCACTAAAGCATTTGCAAGAATCACCATATCAACCTGGATGAAAGCATCTTTATTATTATTATCCAAATACTCAACTTTCAGATTACCCTTCTCTTCACTTATCTTCATTTTATCACGATCTGCTTGATAAATAAATTTGGAGGAATGTGCTTTTACATCTTCATGGAATTTCTGGTAAGTTTTATCCGGAAGACAGATATCAGAGTAAATATTATATATCTTTGCTTCGGGAAGTTTATGATGTAAAAAATGAGCATGTTTGGAAGAAGCCATACAACAAACATTAGAGCAGTAGTGAGTTTGTGCTCTTCCTACACAATGCACAATAGCAACAGATGATGGAACTTTTTCTCCATCTCTCATTACTAGCTCTCCTTCAGTTGGTCCATTCGCAGCGAAAAGTCTTTCAAATTCCATTGCAGTATAAACACCAGGATATTTACCATAACCTAAATTGTTAATCGTACTTACATCAAGCATATCATAACCTGTAGCCACCAGGATGGCTCCAACATTTACTTCTACCTTCTCATCCTTCTCAATCATATTAATAGCGCCAAACATACAAGCTTCCACACATTTATTACAGGTTTCAGTTCCATTTAACTGCAAACACTTTTCAGCATTAATTACGGGTACATTTGGTAATGCTCCTGCACAAGGAACATAGATCGCTTTCTTATTTGTGAGGTTTTCTTCCCACTCATTAATTAGTTCTACAGGACAAACAGGATAACACATCCCACAACCAAGACAAGCTACTAAATCAACGTAACCCGCTTTTTTGTTGATTGTTACTGTAAAGTCTCCTGCATCTCCTTTTACTTCTTCTACCAAACTTGAAGTAAGAACATTTATGTTCCCATCCTGAAGTATCTCTTGCTGTATAGGAGCTACAAGACAAGTGGAACAATCCATATTTGGATATGTTTCTTCATTTTTTATTGTTTTTCCACCAATAAGAGAAAGTTTTTCTACCAGTGTAACTTTCTTGCCAGCTTTAGATAACATGAGGCTAGCTTCCATTCCGGCTACACCCGAGCCAATTATTAATACATTATCAGATTGATCCATTTAATATTCCTTATATCTAATGAATAAGTATTTGATTTTTTAAACCGAGTTTTTTGGGGTTTATTATATCAAAGATTTTTTTCATTAGTTATTATTTATATATGAGAATCCTGTCTTACAGGATTTGGTCCTAATTTTGCAATTTTATCAGAGAATTCATTTACAACTTCTATATATCTTTTCCCTTCTGAAGCTGAAATCCAAGTTAGTTGAATTCTTTCGGAATCGATTTTCAGTGTTTCAAAGACTTTCTTTAATAAAGCAATTCTTCGACGTGCATAGTAATTACCAACCTGGTAATGACAATCACCGGGATGTCAGCCGGCTACCAAAATACCGTCTGCTCCACTAAAATATGTGTTTAATAATAAATTCTGGTCTATTCTGCTTGTGCACATAACTCTCACTACATTCAAAGATGGATTTATTTCCTTTCTTGAAGCACCGGCAAGATCTGCTGCAGCATATGTACACCAGTTACAAAGGAATCCTACGATCTTAGGTTTAAAATTTTCCATTATTCCTCAACATTTATGAAATTTAAAAAAAGGAGTACACTTCATCAGTGCACTCCAATAAGATTAAAACTGGATTTGGGCAGAATGACTACCTGTACCATCATCCATGCAGAATAAAAGTGTTTTACCTGTTCTGTCGCACCAAGCTTTTATGTCAGTAGGAAAAGAAGGACAATCTGCCTTAACTTCCAATATGTCATCAGCTTCCATTTGCGGAATATAAGCAACTACTTTTAAAATAGGTTGAGGACATTTAAGTCCCACACAATCTAATACTTTTACAGCCATTTTTCTCTCCTTTTCTTTATATTTGTTAGAATGAAAATGTTAGATCTGATCCTTGAGCCTCTGCTACGAATGTAGTAGCACCTACTACTTCGATGCCTTCCACAAGGTCTTCTTCTTTTAAACCATGTACGTCAAATCCAAGTTCACAAATCAGAATACGTGCTCCAAGCATTTCTAGTCCTTCCATCATCTCTACCAGATCCGGAAGTTTAGGAGCCTTCTCGTTCAATTCTTTATATGCTCCTTTCTTAAAAGCTGGTAATCCACTGGGTAATATAAACATGATTACTTCGTCTCCACTAGCAGCAGCAGATACACCAATCGTGATAGCTGGATAAATATTTTTTACTTCAGAACCATTAATGGTTATTGATACTTTTCCCATACGTTATTCCTCCTTTTGAGTGGCACTTTAAATGGCTTCTATCTTTTCGTGTCAAGCAAAATGTTTCACGTGTGTTCGATATATTTAACACTATGAAATATATACTTTTGTACACATATTTTCTCTATCTTATTAAATGATTTTGATTTAGCAATTGCAATTACTTAACATAGCTATATAATAACAATTAATATCTATCAAAAAGCAATAAAATAAAATAAAATAAAAAAAATATGTTTTTTGATTAATTATAAGAATTATTTCTGCTTAGAAGAAATAATTATTTTTTCTTAAATTGTTAGTTTCTATATTGGAAAATATTTTGTTCAATTATTAAATCCTTTAAAAAAATACTTGACGTAATTATCCTTGATATTTTTTTCAAACATGTGTTTTAAATAAGTGTTTGAAAATAAGAAAGAGGGAGATGATATGGGTAAAGAAGAAGTTAAGCATAAGATTATACAAACAACTATTGAATGCATTGAGCAGGAAGGTATTCATGGTGCTACAATAAGAAAAATTGCCCATATGGCTGGAGTGAATGTAGCAGCAATTAATTACCACTTCGGTTCCAAAGAACAGTTATTCGAAATTGTAATGAATGCTACCCTGAATGAAAGTTTTGTGCAGAACATCAATGACTACGAAGGAATGTGGCAAAATGATACGAGAAAAGCGCTTCAGCATTTTTTGGAAGACACTCTGGAAGGTGCTGTTAACTACCCCAATTTGACTAAAGCTCACTTTGATGAAACATTCAATAAAAGTAATTATGATACAAATACATTATATAGATTAAATAAGTTTTTATTAGAGTTTCATAGTTTGACCAATGATGTTCTACGATCTGAGGATGATGTAAAAAACAGAATTGCAGTTGCACAATTATTCTCTGCTTTCCTGATGATTGGAATGATGCCAGATTTATTTAGTGAATTTCTAAATTTTGATCTAAAAGATAAAGAAAATCAAAAGGTTTTTGTTGAAACACTTTTAGAAAATTATTGTAAATAAAAAATAAAAATAGAGATCGTTTGCTAAAGCCAAGATCGTTTTGCACTGCAAAGCCGACTTGTAAAAGCCGACTCTTAGGAGAATATATGAAAAACAAACTAATTCTAATTCTGGGAATCATTATAATGATTTCCATACTTCCTGCTCAGGAAATTAAAAAGGGCAATTTGATGGGACGCGTAATCGATGCAGAAACAAGCTATCCCCTATCCAATGTAACAGTTATTGTAAGGGAGCTGGGAAAAGGTGTTTATACAAATGAGAAGGGTCAGTATAAGATCATGAACTTGCCGGTAGGAAATTACACTGTTGTTTTTCAGGTTATCGGTACACATCCACAATTAAAATCGGATGTAATCATTCGTTCAAACAGAACTACATTTGTAAATGGTGAATTGAAAAGAGCAGCAATTCAAATTGAAGGAATTAAAGTAAAAACAGATTATTTTGCTGAAACCGAAAAACAAACAACCAGCGTTGTAAGTTTTTCCAATGAAGAGATCCGTCGAGCTCCGGGATCAGCTGGAGATGTAAGCCGCATAATGATGTCATTACCTAGCGTAGCTAAAGTTAATGACCAGAGTAATAACCTTATCGTACGAGGTGGAAACCCGATGGAGAATTCATTCTATATCGACAATATCGAGATCCCTAATATCAATCACTTTCCACATCAAGGTTCTTCCGGTGGACCGATAGGTATTCTTAATGTAGATTTCATTCAGGATGTTACATTTAATACAGGAGGTTTTTCTGCTATTTATGGAGATAAGCTTTCTTCCATTATGGAAATTAGCTTCCGCGATGGTAATCCCAATGAATTCGATGGACAGATCGATTTCAGTTGGGTAGGTTTCGGTGGTATTCTTGAAGGACCCGTTACTAAGAAAAGTTCTGTTATGCTGGCAGTAAAAAGGAGCTACCTGAAGTACATCGTCGATGCAATTGATATCGGAACTTCTGCAGCACCCGAATATGGTGATATACAGGCAAAATTCACCTATGAGTTCAATCCTTTCCACAAGCTTGCAATACTGGCAGTTTTTGCCGATGACCACAACTCACCGGATCAAGAAAATGCAGCTGATAATTATATGTCACATTATGGAAATCAGGATCTGTATCAGGGAACTTATGGTTTGAACTGGCGTGCAGTTTGGAACGAATCTGCTTTTTCCAATACTTCACTGTCGGTTACTTCCTCGCAGTTTGATGAAGATTACTATGAAACATTTAAAGTACCAACCGGAGATACAGATATTAAAAACAGAACCAACGAGCAGGAATTTAAGTTTAGAAATGTGAATTTTAAACGATTCTCTAAAAAGTTAAATTTAGATTTTGGAATCGACGCTAAATATTTGAGACATGATTATGATAATTATCTAGCAGAAACAACCAATGCTCTTGGCGATACAATTCCCGAACTAATCATGAAAGAAGAGATAAGAGCTGAAAAATTGGGTGGATTCATTAGTCTAAACTATGATCCATCTCATAAATTTTCTACAACATTGGGTTTAAGGGCAGATTATTTTTCCATGAATGAAAATGTAACAATTTCTCCCCGATTCTCCTTCAAATATAAGCTTAGTGAAAAAACCTCTTTGAACGGATCGATGGGAGTTTTTTATCAGAATCTACCCCTTTTGCTTCTATCTCAAAATGAAGAAAATAAAGATTTAAAAGATCCGCATTCTACTCACTACATCATCGGATTTGAACATCTGCTAACAGAAGACACACGTTTGGTCGTAGAAGCTTATCAAAAAGATTACAGTAACTTTCCAGTTGATCCTAACCAACCAGGATTTTTTGTGATAGATGATAATTTCTTTAATTATTATGAATCACTGCAGGATAATGGACAAGCTTTGAGCCGCGGTGTGGAAATGATTTTGCAGAAAAAACTAGCAGAGAGAATTTACGGATTAGCCAGTGCAACTTATTTCCGTTCCCGCTACAAAAGTAATGACGGAATTTGGCGTGACAGAAGCTATGATAACCAGTTTATTGTAAGCATCGAAGGTGGCTACAAACCAACTGCTGGATTAGAAATGAGTATGCGTTGGATTTATGCAGGTGGTGTTCCTTACACGCCAATCGATGTACAGCTATCAGAAGAATATCATCAGGCAGTATTGGATGAAACCAGAATAAATGCTGAGCGTTATCCTGATTATCATTCATTGAACGTGCGTATGGATAAAAGATTCTTTTTCAACAAGACCAACCTGGTGATCTATGCTAGCGTATGGAATGCTTATGCTCAGAAGAATGTCGCTGAATATTATTGGAACGATACAGATCAAACTATAGACGAAGTTTATCAATGGACATTTTTACCGATTCTTGGTGTGGAATACGAATTTTAATATTGCAAAATAAAAAAGTGGAAAGCTATTCAGCTTTCCACTTTTTTTAAATCTCGATAATCAATATTATTTCATAAGAAGGAGAAGTTGCCTCTCGCAAAGCATGCTCAGGGCTAAATTCTCTTTCCTTAGAAATGAGAAGTTGCCTGACCACTCACGAGTGGTCAGGCTAAATTCTCTTATTTCATAAGAATCATTTTCTTGGTGGAAGTATAACTACTAGATTTCATCTTGTAGAAATATATACCACTGGAAACTGTCTTACTGCTATTATCTTTACCATTCCATGAAACATTATGAAAAGCTGAATCAAGATACTCATTTACAAGTGTCTTAACTAGTTGTCCTTTCATGTTGTAAATATTGATCGATACATAACCTGCTTCGTTTGTTGAGAAGCTGATAGTTGTTGTTGGATTAAATGGGTTCGGATAGTTGCCTGTTAGTTCTGTTACTTCCGGTTTTAGCAAATTATCAACATCTGTGTGAGCAACAAAAGCACCGTTAGACATTTCAGATTCCCAATCTCCATCATAGATCGTTGTTACATTGTATGTATAGTTACCGCTTGGAACATTCAAATCCACATATGGTGAAGACATTACATCTTCTGCAATCAGTTCAGTATCACGGTATACATTGTATGAAACAATACCTCTTGTAGGTTCAACCCAGCTCATTATAACATCCGGATCTTGTGATGCAGCTGTTACATCTGTTGGTGCAGGAAGTAATACCGTTACATTAGCCGGATCTGAAGGATTAGATTCTCCATCATCATAAATGGCAGTTACAGTATATACATAATCACCTGCATCTATTGCTTCATCAGTATATGTTAGTGTCGATGGATCTGTGATCTCAACAATTTCGTTTCCACCTTCATATACTTTGAAACCGGTAAGAGAACGTGTATCAGAAACTGGTACTTCATTACTTAGAGAAACCACAGGTGTTCCTTCTCGCTCTCCTGCAACAACCTTAGATGTCTTATCTTCTGTAATGATGTCACTCTGTGGATCTGCTGGAGCTTCCCAGGAGATAACTACATCGTTGAAATCTACGATTACTGCATCTACGTTTTCAGGTGGATATGATGGGTTCATTGCAAAATCAAGATCAGTTGTAACACCTTCTTCCACAACTACACTAGTTATTTCTAAATCAAAATAGTTATCTGCAATACATGTGAAATCATAAGTTCCAATTGAAATATCAAAACTATATGACCCATCAGCTCCTGAAGTTGCCATACCAGCAATATCAGCTCCTTCGATTGGTAGACTTGTTTCGATATCAGTAACAATACCAGATACAGTGCCTAATATAGCAGTTGTTCCACCGCCCAAGATAATATCATCAATATAGTAGTAATTCAGATTGTAACTGTTACCATCAAAGAAGAAGGCAATCTGGAATGTAGATGATCCAACATCGGGAGTTTCTACTGTAAGTTCCAATGTTTCCGGTCCGATATCTCCAGTCGGAAATACTTCATAAACTGTGTTCCAGTTTGTACCACCATCTGATGTTGTCTTAACACCGATAGAGTAACTATTTCCGCTGTAATCGTTCAGGAAATGTTTATAGGTAAGCAACAAGCTTGCAGATCCTGTTGTATTGATCACAGGTGAAGTTAAAGCAGAGAAATCTACGAAGGATGGACTCCAACCGAATTCTGATTCAGGTGAATTACCACCTGCATTTGATGAACTGGATGAAGACCAGTTTCCAGGATTAGCTCCAATAATACTCCAATCATCTGGAGGATAAGTTGTGCTATCAAAATATTCTTCGATCAAGTAACCACCGATCTGAGTTGCAAAAGATCCGCTTCCGGTAATTCCCAAATCTGCTGTAAAATCAATGATGAATTCTGCTAGGTGAGCTTCCGGAGTATTTACATCCGAGGTTGCATTGAACACAGCATCAGCATCTCCACCGGCAGTAATATCACCGAAAGATTGAGTTGTTGTTGTATTCAAAGTAACAAACGGATCGTTTATTGACAGAATACCTTCCACATTGAAAGCATCGGCAGAGCCACTGTTATTCAGGGTAACAAAAATATCCACTGTTTCACCCGGATCCCACATATAATCGCCATTACCAGATGCTGTGTCATTAACCAAGAATTCCAGGTAACCTATAGCAGGCGCATGCACCTCAATTGAGAATGAACTATTCCAGGTAGTAGCTCCACTTATTGCAGCAACATCAAAAGCCACGTAATGTCCATCAGGAACATCACCGGCTACATCAAAAGCAAAACCGTCTGTAACGGAAACCACAGTGTTAGCAGCGATATCGCCGTAAACTTCCGTGCCGTCTGTAATGGTAATATAAGTATCTGCAGTACTGATCTCAACAGTAACATTATCAGCTTGTTGTACACCCACATTTTCTATATCCAGAGTCATCAAAACAGATTCTCCGTAATCAAGTTCACCATTTCCATTACCGCTGGCATCATTGATAGAATTGCCTGCATAAATACAGTAAGGTCCTGTTTGCGGAATTACCGGAATATCCTGTTGGTAACGCAGATAATTGTGAGATTGGGCAGATACATAAGCAGTGCCGGGATTTTGAACAGCGCCATCAAACTGAACCTGTGCAATTCCACTGGCATCGGTGAAAGCCACACCATAAATACTGCTGTCATCATTGCTCACGCATACTCTGGCATTTTCTATTGGTCCACTTGTTCCCATCACGGTTACGTCAAAAGTTGACATTCCCAAGAAAAGCTGACCATCATGAGTAACGTTGAGTTCTTCTATTTGCAATGTCCAAGGTTCTATTGAACTGTCACCTAACCAAAGGTAGGTTAAAACATTCTGAATACCAATACCACCATGCAAATTTATTACAAAAACATTAGCATAATTTGTGATATAACCAATATTAGTTATCCCTTCATTAAAAATTGCTTTATACGATTC
>JAGLPW010000125.1 GCA_023137125.1 Candidatus Cloacimonadota bacterium
GCTTTCATAAATGATTCTGCCAGGCAGTCACCGGGGTGTGCAACAATATCCATATTGTCGCAACAAACGTCGAACATGACAAAATTCCTGTTATCATTAGTAAGTTGATTTACATGTGTAACAGTAAAACTTCCGGATGCTCCCCATTGCCAGAGTTCAGTCGCACTACCATGACCACGGTAATTGAAGATACCACCTGATGTGTTATTCACCCAATCGATTATATCCTGATTTGTAGCACCGGCTCCACCATAGCATGGTGTGAAGATCGGAGTTTGAATTGAATAAGGAAAGTCCATGATCTGCTGTTTACACTGAGTATATTTTAAGGGATAATCCTCTGAGTGTGCCACTAGGATGCTATTCTCTCCCCAGTTTGTTGTTTGATCGGGAATTTGATAAAAGTCCATTAATTTCTGCATTTGATGATCGAGTTCAGTTATATTGTCATAGGTGATCCTGCCGATAGCGATATCAGCATAATAGTCGGTATTCCCACCCATGCAGGAATACCAGGAATCTGACCAGGAACTTCCTCCACCTCCTGACCAGAAATACATAGGCACATTATCCGGCCCACCGCTTCCATTTGGATAAGCATCACCAACCATCAACACATATTCCAAGTCATCAGAATTATAAAGCTGAATAATATAATCTTTGATCTGTTCGGCTGTTTCAAATCCGTCTTCTAAAATTCTCACTTCTACTCCATATCCTTCCCGATTTTTATACTCTGCAAAAGGTTGGATACTGGCAAGTGCATTTGTATTGGTGACGATCAGATATTTAATGCTCACATCACGATTATTATCGATCTGATATCCCATTGATGAAAAATTGATCAAAGCTGAATTATACATGTTATAGAAATCGGGGGTTATATTCTTATCTTTGCTCAGAACAAATTTGTTATCATATCCGTAGAATTCTATTTCAACTCTAACACTTGTAGTAACTTCCAAAGTTTTTCTTCCGGTATCAAAATTAAATGGGATAAAATGGAATCCTCCAATTTTCACATCACGCCAGATTCCAATGTTATCTACAAAAGCATTAGTGGAAGGATACGTTTTCCCGGAAATGTAGAATTTCGAATCCATAACAAAACCATGACTGCTTGTGTCGCCATCAATTTTGGGAGTTTGCAACGGATAAATATTATAATTATTCAATACAATAGTGGAAGTGTTCAAAACTTTCACTCGTATATTCTGATTTTCTGGAATACCAATTATCCTGGTAATCATAGGAAGTTCCGGCAGCCCAACATCATGAGTAGTTCTACCTTCGATCATCTCAATTCTCTGATAGAGCTGACCATTTTCAGTAACATCCTGAAGATACATTCCTGGAACTTCTATATCCAAGATAAGACGATTATCATCAGATGCTACAACATTTACCCGGGATTCTCGCTCAAGACTGGAATCAAATGATATCCATTCTCTCGCACTGATACTACTCAGAATCAGTAAAATCACAATTGAAATAAATAATTTTTTCATAGCTTTCTCCTTTTTTTATTTTAGTAAAACTATTTTTTTTACGCTGGTATAATCACTACCTTGCCCATGAATATCCATAGTCGTGAAGTACACACCACTGGAAGCTTGTTTTCCCTGTTCATCAACTCCTTTCCATACAACCTGGTGATATCCGGCATCAAGTTTTTCATTAACCAGAGTTAGTACTTTCTGACCTTTAATATTGAAAACCGAGATGTTAACATTGGCTTCCAAATGCAAACTGAAGTTAATAGTCGTTTCCGGATTGAACGGATTGGGGAATATCTTCGTAAGCTCTGTTACTAGGGGTATCAGATTCAATCCCGCATCAGTATGATCGATGATAACTTCAACAGGATCAGATTCATATCCCCCATCATACAATACAGTTACACCATAAGTGTAACTCCCAGATTGCATAGCTTGATCAGTATAGGTAGTTTCTGTAGTTGTGGCTATCTCCGTTCCATCACGATAGATCTTATATTCTACAATTCCTCGTACCGGTGTTGGAAGATCCCAAGTTAGAATGATATCATCCCCAGAACTAACAGCAGCCAGATTTTCCGGAGGGTTCAGAACAATTGTAACTGTGATGAAGGCAGCATTAGATTCACCTTCGTCATAAACTGCAGTAACTTCTATATAATAGTCACCCGGTGCAAAAGGTCCTATAAATTCATAAGGAGAAGTAGTGACATATTCCACAAAGACTCCATCGAAATATACGTTGTAACCCAAAAGGTCTCTATCTATTTGCTTGGAACGAATTGTAGCATCCCAGGAAATAATTATAGAAGAATTATAATCAATGATCTCAGCTGTCAGGTTCGTGGGTGGATCAAGTGTTGGCTCAATACTTATAGGTGGAAAGACGATATAATCAATCCAGCCGCAGTCACTCCCACTGCTAACCGAACCATCTTTGTCATATTCCCATTTACATGTATGAGTTCCAACTGTTACAGAATATGTTTCTTCTGTCCAGTCACTTGTTCCGCTCCAAGAATCCATTTCATTATTATCAATAAAGAAGCGTAAAAAATCCCAACCACTCTCGGAAGACACCTTTCTATAAAAACTCAATTCACCGGCAGCCACAACCTCAACTTCCAAATATATAGAAGACGTCTGGTTATCGCTTATCGTACCAGATTTAGCACTATATGAGCCCTCAAAAGAGTCTGTTGATATAACCCAGTCTGCATTCCCACCGAACTGCCAGTTAAAGCTTTGAAAATTATTGGTTTCAAAGTCCTCGATGACAATTCCCACTAAGCAGGAAATATTAAAGTTTGTAGTATAAGTTCCTGCATTGGCTGTAAGCTCCAAATCAAATGTGAGAAGTTCTCCTACTGGAGTAGCAACATCCACAGTGAAAGTGAAGATACCAGACACTTCCTGTCCAGCTGCCAGATCACCAAAATAAATATCATCGTTGTTCATGGTTACGTATACAGAAGTTGTCGAAAGTAATCCGTTTACATCTTCAGCAAGTTGACTTCCATTATTGCGAATTGTTACAAGCATATCTATAGTTTCACCTGGATCTATAAAGCCATTGTTGTTTCCTATCATCTCATCCAGTTCATAGCCCATGAAAACAATGTAAACACCGCTAATCTCAGCAATTGATTCAATTGCATCCAGATCGAAACCGGCATCTGGTGCAGTTTGAACACCATCTCCATCATCCTCTATCTTCACAAACTGAGTTTCGATCATATTTCCATCAGCCAGATCAAATTCAGTTGTACCGTTTCCATCACCAATATACATCCATGGTCCATCAATCGTTTCTCCAGCAAAAACAGAGTAACCCTCTGCAGAGGCATCGCCTTCGTAAACGATAAAGTCATTACCAGCTCCATCAGGGATAGGATATTGCATATCTACAATGATCCAACCATCTTTTCCAATAGAATAATTTCTGCTGTCAGGAGCTCCAATTACGCCTGGAGTATCACCTTCATCAGCTTCATTGTTATCAGGAATTTGAGAAGCTGATACTTTATAAACATATTGTCCCTCTTCTGGCAAAAGTTGAAAATTAGTTAAAGTTGCATTTCCTGCTGTAACATTAACATCATTTATGGTTTGTGTTTCATAACCATTGGCTACCACTGTAATATCATAAGTTCCGGGAAGAACATATTTGTGATAATCACCTAAGGCAGGATCTGTATAGCACGGAAAATAGTCATTAATAAATATATTAGCAGTAATAGGGTCACCGGTATTTGCATCTGTTACAACTCCTTCCAAACCATAACCAGAATGTTCGATCATACTTAGCATTGCAGGTTTATTATAATTGTAAAACATCATGATCTGACTGGCGGGAGGATCTTTATCATAGGAAATCTCCATCGACCAACTGATTGCTCCCATCATGCCGTAATTCGTATCTTTTGTGCTGCCGTTTATTGCATACATTCCAGTATTCCCCTGGCCATACTCCATATTTGCATAACCGGATGACGAAGAGTATTCACCAGCCAGCTGTAGTATATGGCTAAAATCAGGACATTGATCAGAACGATAACTCCAAGGACATGAAATGTATTCCGTACCACTGTGATAGGTAGTATGCACAACAAATTGACGATTGTAATGACAATCTCTGAGTGCTTTTGATTCTGTTTGAGAAAAAGCTCCGGTACTATTGCCCCATCCATCCCACATATAACCGGAATCACGATTTAAATCAACTCCATTAGCATTTTCGCGATCATCTGCTACACGTCCGTCAGGATTTACCATATAAAATAACCAAATCTCTCGATTATCGATCAGATAAGTTATATCAGGATCAATTCCATATTCACGACAAAGATCACGAGCAAAACGGATTATATTTTCCGGACCACCTACCTCATCTCCATGGATTCCACCATCGAAAAAAACTTCTGCTTCGTTTTCATCTAACGATACATTATCGGATATCTTTAATGCACCAAGTTCACGACCTTGAACAGATGTTCCAAAAAGGTGCTTTTCACAAATATTAGGAAAAGCTGTAACAAGACTGTCTGCAAGAGCCACAATTTCGGAATACGTATGATAAGCTTCTCTTGTATTATCCATTGAAGCCCAGAAATTTTCAGCATGAGTTTTTACATCTTCTTTTTCGATCTGGTATCTAAGACCAGTTGCTTTCAAAGCTTTAAATTCAGAAGGGATCAAATATATCAGAGCTTCGCCATTTGGGTAAATATCACCCTTGGGTTGTAGGTCAATTAGTTTTCCAAGTTCAAAGTCGTTATTATAAAACACCCTAACTTCCATCTCATTATCTCGCCAGGCAAAAACAGTGCTAATAAGAACTACACTAAACAATAATATTAAAAACAATCTTTTCATTTAAATTTCTCCCTATCTAATTTATAATTTATAATTTATCATATTTTTATATATGCAATAATTATTCCATAATTTTTATTCTCTAATTTATTGTTATTTTCCTTTTGACACAAAAACCTAATAAAAAAAGTTAGTAGTAAATTAATTTTTTGAGGAATTTATGAAATATATTATAACGGGAAGCGGTTATATATCCCAGCTTGTAACACAGACAGATGAAACTGTGAATGTACTAACTGAAGATGAATTCAAGAATTCTAATTTAATCGTAAAAACAGGTGATAAAGTATATGTTCCCACCGAAAGTGCACTTGGAATTATTCTGGAGAAATCTGAAGATACAATTTTTACTAATGCTGTGAATATGCTAAAAGACAAAAACAAATTTCGCCATCTAATGAGTAATTTATATCCAGATTTCTTCTTCGCTAAAACCACTATTGACGAACTGGAAAAGATCAAACTTGATCGAAATAGAAATTACATTGTAAAACCAACTAAAGGTTTTTTTGGAACTGCAGTAAAAGAGCTGAACAAAGATACTAATATCTTTGAAATGATAAAAGAAATTCGCTATGAATTGGAAGAAAATTCCCGCTATTTTTCGGATAGTATTTTATCAAAAAATGAACTGATAATTGAACAATTTGTAGAAGGTGAAGAATATGCTGTAGATATGTATTTTGATGAACATGGCAAGCCTGAGATAATGAATATCTATCATCATCCGCTTCCTGAAAAAAATGAATATTTCCATGTTCTATATTATACAAATAAAGATATTTTTGCAAAATTCTATGACAGACTAAAAGCAATTTTTATAGAATTGAACCAGCATTTGAATATTATTAATTTTCCCATTCATGCAGAATTCAAATTGGAAAATGATATACTTGTTCCAATAGAAATGAATCCTCTCAGATATGGGGGGTTCGGTCTGGCAGATCTTACATATCATGCATTTGGATTTAACCCATTCAATGCTTTCTTCAATAATTATAAGCCAAACTGGGAACAGATCTGGAACATAAGAAATGAGAACCATTTTGGCTGGGTTCTTGGATACAATGGAACTGATATAGATGTAGAAACTCATACTCCAAATGATGAAGCTTATCTACATTATCTAGGAGATACACTTCATTATATTGAGATTGATCACAAAGAAAATCCTGTATTTTCTATTGCTTATGTTAAGGATAATTGCCCGGTATCTTTGCAACGTCTTCTTAAGACAGAATTCAATGATTTTTTTGTAACGGTTAAGAAAAGAGCATAATTACTTTTCTTTTTATCTCTCCTACTTCTCGTTGATCTTAAAAATTACTCCTCCCGGATCAGGACAACACAAACGGTTCATATCGATGATGTACTTATCTTCTTTGATATCCATCTGTTTATTAACCAGAAATGGAATAAGGCTTTGCAGGGCAAACATACAAATTTCCTGGTTATCCGGAATCATGATCTTACCCTTACCTGTCACATAGAATGTATCACCTGGTTTAAGCTTTGCACCACAATGATCGACAACTTGTTCCACTACAACTTTAAGTTCTTTCATTTGTAACCCCCTTATTGAGATTAGAAAATATCTGGTTTAAAATTAAAAAAATATTAATAATATCGCAAGGAATATTTTTTTAAGTTAGGAAAAATATGAAGCAACTGCTGGAAAATGTACTGATATAGAATGAATACTGGCATGAATAAAAAAGTGGTGAAGTCAAACTTCACCACAAGATATAATTACTACTTTATATTTAACCTTCCGAAGATCAAGAAATACAAGATGTATCAAATCTTCGGAAGGTTTTTTAATTACTCACAATCCACACAATCTTCATATTTTTCGTGTGTCTTGAAACGCGTCATCTTGAGTTTGCCAAACAAAGAATCTACCAGCGAATAGATCACAGGAATTACAAAAAGTGTAAGAACTGTGGCAAATGCAAGCCCAAAAGCTATACTAACGGCCATTGGTTTGTAATCGGATGTAATGCTGGAATTGGATAGCATTATTGGCATAAAGCCGGCGATCGTCGTCACAGTTGTCATGATGATCGGACGTAAACGTATAGAGCCGGCATTTATGAGCGAATTCCACCTGTCTACTCCATTTGCCCGTTCACGATTAACAAAATCAACCAGAACCAAGGCATCATTTACAACAACTCCAGCCAGTGCAACCACCGAGATCATTGTCATCATAGAGAATGGCAAACGAGTAATAAGTAGACCAAAAATAACCCCAATAAATGCAAAAGGAATTGTAATCATTACAATGAGCGGCTGCACTGCAGATTTAAATTGAGTAGCCAAAATAGTGAATACTAAAAGCAATGCTACGGCAAGTGCCAGATAAAGTGAGTTGTTTGTTTTTGCCTGCTCTTCTGCTTGTCCCCCATATTCGATTTGATATCCTGGGAAACGTTCTGTAAATCCAGAGAGAACACCTTCTACTCCAGTAATTGAATTACCACGCAACTGCTCGGTAACTTCGTCTGCAGAACGTAGAATTGTGCGTCCATTTTCCTGATAAGTAGTAACAGAACCAGATACCGTAATTAATCTTTTTCTGTCACGATGCTCGATTTGAGCATAACCGGAACCAATTTCCAGATCAGCAACTTCTTTCAGTGCGATCACATCACCATTTCTGGTGCGAATTGGCAGGTTCTCTAAATCCGATAGTTCATCGATCTGCTCATCCATAACGCGCAATACAATATCATATTCATCCATTCCGGTACCGCGATATTTGGATATGTAACCTCCAAAAGATGCATATCCTACTAAGGAAGAGATTGTTTGAACATTTAAACCGTAAAGAGCCAGTTTATCATGTTTGGGAACAATCCTGATCTCCTTCTTACCTTCGACAAAACTTGTTTCAAGATCAGCAGTTCCAGGTATTTTCTCAATTTCAGAGATCACATAATCACCGATTTCTTCCAAACGGGTAAGATCATCGCCTTTGATGCGGATCTCGATATCTTCCCCTGTAGGAGGACCACCACGTTCCCCATCCTTAAATTGGAAAGTGTAAAGCCCGGGTAATGTTGTAAGATATTTTCTGATCCTGTTTTTTATCTGATCATGTGTGAATTGCATGTCATCTAGTTCTACAAGATCAATCTTCACATTTGCGTTTCGTGTCTCTACTAGATTTCGATGATTCTCCGAATATTGTCCTACTGTACTCACTACCGATTCGATATCGGCTTTTTCGGGCATGTTCAAAATAAAATTCTCAACTTTAGTAACAACTTCATCAGTTTTTTCTAAACTGGTACCAGTTGGTGTTTCTAGGTTGATAACTACTATTTTAGGTAATCCACGTGAGAAGAATTGGAATTTTACTAATCCTGTGAAAAGAATTAATATAGAAATGATCATCGCACCTATCAAGGCCATAATCGTCATTAACCTACGCTTCAATACTTTTTTAATAGCTTTACGGTAATTTCGTACAAGCCAATCATGTAATTTATGTTCCTTTTTCTTTCTATCAAAATTATTTTTCCCACCAAGTTCTGCAGTGTGGGAAGGTAAGATCACCAGACTTTCAAAAAGAGAAGCAAATAAAGCCATTGAAACAACGATAGGGAAAACACTCATAAATCTTCCCATTCTGCCTTCCATCATCAGCAGTGGCATGAAAGCGGCAATAGTTGTTGCTACTGCAGCAACCACAGGCCACATGATTTCTTGTGTACCTTTAATTGCAGCCTCACGCAGACCAAATCCCATTTCTCGATAACGGTGAATATTTTCCAATACAATTATCGCATCATCCACGATCATCCCCAAAACCAGGATCAGAGCAAAAAGACTAAGATTATTTAGTGTTACATCAAATTGTTGCATCAAAATGAATGCCAGCAGAAAACTGAATGGAATTCCCCAGGAGGCAAAAAGTGCATTCTTCCAACCAATGAAGATCCACAACACTATGAAAACCAGTATGATTCCCATTAATGCATTATTTCCCAAAGTGCTGATACTGTTGCGAACTCTTATAGAACCATCATTTCGTACTTCTACTGAGAGTCCCTCCATCCTGCTCTCAAATTCTTCCGTTTTTTTATGAACTTCTTCCATCACACTGATAATGTTACCGTCAGCTTTCTTGAAGATATCAATTGTAACAGCTTTTTTTCCATTCAATTTACTCATTGTAATGGCTTCTTCCAATGTATCACGTACAGTGGCCACATCTTCAATACGAACTGAACGACCATTTGCATCCATAGTGATAACAAGATCACCTATTTGATCAATGTTATCAAATTCTCCCATTGTTCGTATCAAGAATTCTGCATAGCCAACTTTTATCGAACCTCCGGGAGCATTCTTGTTTCTCATATTAATAGCATTTGCCAGATCATTCAGAGAAATCCCATACTCTTTCAGCTTATAAATATCACTATCGATCCAGATCTGACGATCTCGAGTTCCGGCTATTTCCACTTTGGAAATATAATCCAGTTCCAATACCTCATCTTTAAAGTCATCCGCCAGTTCCCGCAAAGCATTATCAGAGAGATCGCCACCCAGAGCTACTGTGCAGATCTCATTTACTTCACGCATGTTCAATTGTAACAGGAAAGGATCATCGGCATCTGCCGGTAGATCATTCACTTTATCCATTTCCGTATTTAGTTCATTCCAGGCTTTATCTATATCTGCTTTGGGATCCATTTGAATATAAATTGTAGCTCTTCCTTCTGAAGCCGTGGAAGAAATGTAGTCCACATCCTCAAGGTCTGTAAGCTGATCTTCGATCTTTTTTATAACCAGCGTTTCCATTTCAGCCGGTGAAACACCTCGGTAGCTGACCATAATATAGAATGCTCCAAAATCAACAGCCGGCATCTCTTCCTTGGGCATATATATCATTGTGTAGAAACCAAATATGAATACAATGATCATGATCATATTTATAAGCACACCATTCTCTACAGAAAATTTTGCTAAAGACATATCATCTCCTCTTTAAAGTTCTTCATTATATGTTGAAACCGGATCTTACTTCTACCAATGTCCCATCCGAAAGACTGTCTATACCATCGATAACAAGCTTATCACCTTCCAACAGACCAGATTTGATAATGATATTATTAGCAACTTTCTCTCCAAGTTCCACGATCCTTAGTTCAGCCCTATTTTCCGTATTTATCACATAAACAAATTGTTTATCATATTTCTCGCGCAGGTTTTCTATTGAAGTATAAAGTACATTCTCAAACGTATGTGAATAGATATGCCCTTCGACAACCATTCCCGGGAAGAGCTCTAAATTTGGATTTTTCAGTATGATCTCAATTGGATAATTATTACCACCTGAAGTAGGTCGAATTCCAACACCAGAGATCTTGCCTTTATATTCTTTGCTACGATATTCAATAATTACATGATCACCTTTTTTTACAAAAGAGATATCAGATTCGCTAATTCCAGTTCGTATGATCAGGTATTTGGAATTCACGATACCTGCGATCTGCATTCCCTGGTTTACCATTTCACCTACTTCCAATTTGAGCTCGGCTATATTTCCAGAAACAGGTGCTGTGAACTGAGAATTTTCTAAATTTTTCCGTGCAGATTCTGCATTTGCTAACGCACCATTATATCCAGCTTGAGCATTCTTGAAAGAACTTTTGGCTTGCAGGAATTCTTTTTCAGAAATTGTGTTTTCTTCGTATAATTTCTGTGAAGCGGTCATACTTAAATTTGCTGTCTCAAGATTTGCTTCTGCTGCCAACAAAGCTGCTTTAGCTTGCAAAAGTTTATTACTTGTATCGCTATTATCAACTCTACCGATCGCATCACCTTTGTTCACCCAATCACCTAGGTTTTTATAAATTTCGATAACTTTTCCATTGGTTTCGCTTATTAGATTCACATCTGTGATCCCTTCTAATTTACCAATTATTTTTACATATTTTTCAAGATCTTGTAATTTTAATTCCTGAACCATTACAATCACTTCTTTTTCCTTAGATTTGTCACCCATAGATTTTTCCGGTTCTTTGTTACCTGTGCACGAAATAAGTGATATTGTAAGCACAAGAATTATTATGGTTAATTTAGATATTTTTCTCATTTCTCCTCCATTTAATTATTTAATATTTTTTCTAAAATTTGTGGATCTTCAATGCCCATCACAAGAAGCAAAGATGATTTTGCACGTAGGAAATTATAGAAGCTGGTTGTGTATTGATTTCGTGCAGACGTAAACATAACTTCTGACGAGAGAAGATCATTGGCTGTAATTACACCATGTGTAAATCTTTCTTTCATCTGACCATATGTTTCTTTAGAATATTCCATCGCAAGTTTAGAAGATCTTACTGTTTTAGCAGCTGCAACCAGATTAATTAATGAACTTTGCAGTGAAAGCTTAATCCCATCACTAACCGTCTCTAATGTGTATTTAGATTGTTTAAGGTTATGATTAGCTATTGCAACTCCCAAACCATTATCTACAAGTGGGAATATAGGGATAGAAAGGTTAATACCTAATTGACCGCTCTCATTGTAATCATTTTGGTAATCGTATTTTGACCAATCATTGGAATACCGCAAAGTTACTGATGGCAGAAAATTCCCACCAGCCAGCATTAAAGATTTCTTGTTTGTATTAACAGATATCTTTGAGATCTTAAGTGATGGATTACTGCTTTCACCAATATTAATGATTGTATTTATCATTTCATCTAGTTCAGAAATAGATTTATTACTTAATTTATCTAAAGTTGGTTGATGAGTTTCCATTGGGATTTCTTCCAGCTCCTTTACTTTTTCTATCTGCAAGAAATTAGCTAATTCCAATAAACTTATTTGATAGAGATTTTCTGTCTGGATCAAAGTAACTTCTTTTCCGGCCAATTCAGATTGTAACTGCAGATATTCAGCTTTAGAAAGTGTTCCCGTATCAAAACGAATTTGAGCGATCTCTACATTTGTCTGGGAAGAAAGCAGATCTTTTTGTGAGATTTCCAACAAAATCTGATTTTCTAAAACATTAAAATATTTAGATTCTACGTCTGCAATTATGTTTAATGTTTTATTTATTAAACTTTCTTTAGCAATTTTATATCCATCATTTGCCATGCGTGCTCCTAACCAATTTTTACCACCATTGAAGATCGGTTGAGTTATATTATATCCATAAGATCTAGATTCTTCTGCAAGCTCGAATCCCATCATTACTGGATCGTTGAATTTAGCATAATTACCGGTCAAACTGGCTGAAGGGATCAGATTTAGATATGATTGCCAAAGATTGTTTTTGCTGGCTTTGGTTGCCTGCCTTTGTGCCAACAGATCAGGATTATTCTTTAGAGCAAGTTTCTTTGCTTCATCCAGCGATAGTGATTGCGCTGTTAAACTTATTGATATAAGGGTTACTATAATTAATAATACAATTTTTTTCATTTATTCTCCTCTTTAAAATCTTTATTATTCTCAGGCAGCATTGCTGCTTTCTTAATCTGGTTTAATGCATCCAGTTCGAGTGCTTTCATCTTTCTCATTGTCCCATGCATAATTTTCGCAAAAAAGGGAAACTCTGGTATATCGCCGTCTTCAACAGCCTGTTGATGTTTCTCTTTCATCTTTATTTCCATTTGTTCCAGTTTTTTCTCATGATTCTCTAATATTTCTAAGAATTCTGAGCGAGTAACGTTCTTCCTAACAAAACGAAAGGCATTCCAGAAATCCATGGGTGTATGAGATCGATCTTTTCCCCAAAGAAAATAATTTAATAATTCCATGAAATATGCTCGACCTTCATTTGTAATTGTAAAAACCTTACGAGGAGGATTATTGCCTTCCTGCTTCATCTCTCCAGTTATAAATCCTTTCTTTTCTAATCTTTGCAAAGTTTTATATACGGAAGGAGTTTTTACCCTTGTCCACATTTCAATTCCGCGCTTATCAAAATAACTAATTATTTCATAACCGTGCATCGGCTGTCTGTTCAAAAAACCTAGTACGACCAGATCAAGTCGTGACATTTTACCTCCTAATTACTAACTAAGACACATTAGATTTCATAATCCTGCATATTATTTTCTAATATGTTATTTTCCACTATTCTATTTTATAATAGTCACAAATTATTATTCGTTTTCATTGTCAAGTAGATTATTCTAAAGTAGAATAGTTTTCCGAATAACTAGATTTTAAATTTTTTATCAAATCAGGTTTGTACAAACAGTATTATTTCACTATAAATATTAATCGAAGAGTAAATAAAAACTTAAAATCTTAGTGTAAAATTCGTCTCCACATTTGGCTCAGATTGAGCCGTGAGTGTGCCTCCGTGCATTCTCAAGATCTGTTTTGATAAACTTAACCCAATTCCAGAACCTTCCGGTTTGGTTGTGAAGAAAGGTATAAAAATCTTATCGATCACCTCGTTCAAAATTCCTGGTCCGTTATCTATAACTTGCACAGCGATCCTACCACGTTTATCCAAAAAGGCTTTTAATATTATTTTAGCATTATCTATGTCAGAAAGTGCATGTATAGCATTCTTCACAAGATTTATCAGCACTTGTTCGATCAATTCTTCATCTGCTGTCAATTCTAAACTAGGCGGTGAAATATCTATCACACATTCTATAACTTTCAACTTGAGATCTTTTTCCATTAACAGGTGAACATTATTAAATATTTCTTTTATCGGAATAATATCAAATTTTGGCTTAGGAATCTTAGTCAGATTGCGATATGATTCTACAAAATGAACCAAGCCGGTACTTCTTTTAGTAATAGTTTTTAGAGAATTCCGAATGTCTATTACAGTTTCATCATCGATCATCTGCGGCTTGTTATCCGTTGTATCAATATCTTTTAAAAGCTCATTTATTGTTGAAGAAAGAGATGCAATTGGAGTAATAGAATTCATTATTTCATGTGTGAGCACTTGAATAAGTTTTTGCCAGGCTGCCATCTCCTGCTCTTCCAATTCAGATTGAATATTTTGGATAGAAACCAGAATAATGCGTTGCATTCTGATCTTGAATTCGGTAGCGTAAATTGCCAGTTGCATCATCATATCGTTATCAATAACTTGCACAAGAATGCGCTCTCCCGATTTCATGTTTTTCATTTTTATTACAAGCTCAGGACTGTAACTTTCCAATTCACTTATATTCTTTAGCTTACTGATCTGAAATAATTTTTTAGCACTATTATTGATCATTTCCACTGAACCATCTTTTTGAAAAGCAATGAGACTTATTCCAATATGCTGAATTACATTCTGCAAGTAATGAAAGTGTTCTTCTTTTTCTGATCGGATCTTCTGAAAATCTGATATTACGTCATTAAAGGCATCTCTCATTTCATCATAAGCAGAACCCAAGCCTTCCAGTTTAAAACTACGCGAAAAATCGGCATAACGAATAGATTCTAGAAAGCTGGTTAGATACCTATTCGTTTTCTGGACATATCTAATCAGGTCAGAGATTTGAAAAATTATCAAAACACACAGTAAAATCGGTGTTACATTGAACCCAAATCTATAAATTGAAATAAACACAGCTAAGATCATTACAATGATCAGAATTATGCGAACAACTATATTAATTTTAAAATTTCTATAAACCATATTTTTCCAATCTTCTGTATAATGAAGCCCTTGTTAAGCCAAGTTCTTTAGCTGCCTGACTAATATTACCATTATTTTTATGCAATGCCCGCTGAATTACATCCCGTTCAATATCCTCAATATTATAAGTACTTAATGCACCTTCATCACCTGCACTTTGTCGTGTTTTCAACATGAAATCGTTCGGTTGTAAAATCTTTGATTCACTCAAAATTACAGCTCTTTCTATCGAATGCTGTAATTCCCGCACATTTCCAGGCCAGTTGTATTGACGAAGTTTTTTCATTGCAGCAGAGCTAACACCCTTAATATTCTTTTTATATTTATGAGCAAATTGTTGCAGGAAATGATCAAGAAGTAAAGGAATATCATCGATTCTTTCACTTAGTAATGGTAGTGTGATCTCTACTGTGTTTATGCGATAAAGAAGATCCTGACGAAAGTCCCCTTCCTTAGACATTTGGTAAATTGGCATATTAGTAGCACAGATCAAACGAACATCAATCGGTTGCGGTTTATTTGAGCCAACACGTATCACCTCTCTTTTCTCGATCGCAGTTAATAATTTAGATTGTAATGGAAGTGAAAGGTTCCCAATCTCATCAAGAAAAAGTGTGCCACCTGTAGCAACTTCAAGTCTTCCTGGTTTATCTTTTTTTGCATCGGTGAAAGAGCCTTTCATATGACCAAAAAGTTCACTTTCGAATAATGTTTCACTTATCGCCCCAAGATCGACACTTAAGAAAACATCATTTCTGCGAGTTGAATTTCGATGTAATGCTCTAGCTACAAGTTCTTTTCCTGTTCCATTCTCTCCCAATATTAACACGCTGGCGTCAGTTGCAGCTACTTTTTGAATAATATTATATACTTTATACATTTCTGCTGAATCACCTATAAAATCATGAAATGGTTGATCCAGTTTTTTGCATAATTCATTTCTGGTAAGTCTTAATTTATCTGCTTCTATTAAGGAACCACGCAATTTGAGAGCAGAAGATATTGTGGCTAGCAATTTTGCATTTTGCCAGGGTTTTAAAACAAAATCTACAGCCCCGGCTTTGATAGCTTTAACGGCACGTTCAACATCCCCATAAGCTGTAATGAAGATCACAACTGCTGAAGGATCTAACTCAAGAATTTTCTCGAGCCAGTAAAAACCTTCCTGCCCTCCTATCATATCTCTTGTGAAGTTCATATCTAGCAATATCACATCAAAATTTTCTTGCTCCATTAATCCTGGAATTCTATCGGGATTTATTTCAGTGTGAATTGATTCTACATGATTCTTTAAAAGTAGTTTTAGACTAAACAAAATATCTTCATTATCATCAATAGCCAGAATCTTACCAAATTTATCCATTTAACAAACTCCCAAAACTCTATTTTCTCTTATTTTAAAAACTATTACATAAAAATTTTCATTAACCAAAACCGTCAATAAAAAAACTGTCCGTCACCGTACATATAGCAGTACGTTTCCGAACAGAATATTGTGATATTTATTTCGTATCTCTTTTTATTTTAATTGATTACGTGTTTGGCACATAATTTGCTTTAATTAGATATGAAATTAAAAAGGAGCTTAAGAATGGACAGAGCAATAGAAAAGAAAAAATGGCCTCCAAAAAAGATATTTTGGTTTTCATTAGGTGGAATTTTCACCATTATTATACTCTATAATCTAATATTTGGAGATCATACTTCCAAGTTTAATGTACAAATTGAACGGATATCCATTGAGGAAGTGCAAAACGATTATTTTCAAGATTATATAACTCAAACCGGGACAGTTCAGCCAATAAGTACGATCTACCTTGATGCCATAGAAGGTGGCAGAGTGGAAGAATTATTAATAGAAGAAGGTACTATGGTTAATGAGGATGATGTAATATTGATCTTGAGCAATACAAATCTACATCTCGACATCATGAATCGTGAGGCAAATCTTGCTGAGCAAATAAACAATCTGCGTAATACCCGTCTTTCTATGGAACAAAATAAACTCAGCTTAAAAAGACAGCTACTTGATCTTGATTATCAGCTTAGTATACAAAAAAGAAATTATGAAAATAGTATTAACCTATTTAAACAGAATTATATTTCAGATAAAGAATTTGAAGAAACAGAAGAAAGATACGACTATCTAATGAAAACCCGTGAGTTAGTTATTGAAAATCAGGAAGCAGATTCACTATTCCGTGAAATTCAAGTTGCCCAATTAGAGAACTCTGTAGATCAGATGCAAATGAACCTAGAATTCGTAAGGCAAAAATTAGATAATCTTAAAGTTAAAGCACCTGTAAGAGGTTTATTGGTTTCTGTTAATGCAGAAATTGGTGAAGCAATTGGAAGAGGACAGCGTTTGGGACAAATTCATGTTCTTGATGAATTCAAGATAAGATTGGAAATTGATGAGCATTATATTTCACGTGTGAATTCCAACTCGGTCGGTGAATTCGATTTTACCGGAAACTCTTATGGATTACGAATTAAAAAGATCTACCCAGAAGTTCGTAATGGTCGATTTGGAGTTGATCTTGTCTTTATTGATAGCGTGCCGGATCAAATTCGAACCGGACAGACTTTCCGTGTGAAACTGGAATTAGGTGAATCTCAAATGGCTTTACTTGTACCTCGTGGAGCATTTTATCAAAGTACAGGCGGACAATATATATTTGTAGTAGATCCAACCGGGAAATTTGCAATAAAACGCGATATAAGATTAGGTAGAATGAATCCTAGATATTATGAATTACTGGAAGGTCTTGAAGCAGGTGAAAGAGTAATAATTTCTAGTTATGATAATTTTGGCAGAGCAGAAAAATTAATTTTAAAATAAAATAACGGAGGCAAAAATGATTAAGACAGTTGATTTAACCAAATTCTACAGGACAGATGAAGTAGAAACAACAGCTTTAAACAACGTGAATATGGAAATTACAAGAGGTGAATTTGTAGCAGTAATGGGACCTTCCGGTTGCGGGAAATCTACACTATTAAACTTAATTGGATTATTAGATAATCCCAATAAAGGAGAATTATATTTCAATGAAACTGAAGTATCCAAACACACAGAAAGAATGCGCACTAACTTGAGAAAATCTAATATTGGATTCATCTTCCAAAGCTTTAATCTGATCGATGAACTTACAGTTTATGAAAACGTTGAACTTCCACTTCTTTATATTAAGATGAGTAGTGCAGATAGAAAGAAAAGAGTAACCGAAGTTCTTGATCGAATGAAGATCGCTCATAGAGCAAAGCACTTCCCACAACAGCTTTCCGGTGGTCAACAACAGCGTGTGGCAGTTGCCCGTGCAGTTGTAACTAAACCAAAGCTAATCCTTGCTGATGAGCCAACTGGAAATCTCGACTCAGCAAATGGTGAAGAAGTAATGGACCTTCTAACACAATTAAATGAAGACGGTACTACTATTGTAATGGTTACACACTCTCCTTCTCATGCCGAATATGCTCACCGGGTTATCCAGTTGTTCGACGGTCATATTGTTACGGAAAACATTAAGAAAGAATTCCATTT
>JAGLPW010000126.1 GCA_023137125.1 Candidatus Cloacimonadota bacterium
TCTCTTTAGTTGGATCCTTTAATGAGAAGCTGTAAGATTTTTTCTCCTTGTAGATCGTTGTAGAAAGAGATATTGATGTTTTAGAGATGTTATAATTGATCTGACTTTGATAGAACCTTAAGAAATCTGTTTCCCAGATCTTATAATGAAAATTAAGTTTTAATTGGGGATATTTCTCGCAGATCTTAATTAATTCTTTCTGAAATTGCATTCTTCCTCCTGCTTATTTATTGATACGACAAATGGAAGTTGATAATATTTTTTGTAAATGAAAAGATATTAAACTTACTTTTTAATTGACTTGTTATCTTTTAAATTTAGTTTATCTATAGTCAACTAAATAAAATTAAATACATAGAATTTATTTGAGTTTCAAATGAGATGGAGGTTATGATGAAGAAAACAATTACCTGTTTATTTATAATTTTTGTAGGAATATTATTTGCAAATCCGATAATAATTGGACCCAAAATTGTAGAGCTTTATCGTGATGGAGATGACTGGCAGATAACTTTGTACAATGAGATGATGGAAGAATTCACTTTAGATAATTGTGCACTTTCTACTAATTACGGTTTTACAGAGTTTAATGATGGAATTGAGTTTTTCGAAACTGTCACTGTCACGTATGAAGATCTACAAGATTCACTTTATATTGATTGGGAAAGTGATGTTATCCAAACATATTTCGATGAAGGCAGTGGTTTTGATGAAGTTGACAGTTGGAGTTTCGCTCCGATTACATATTGGTTTAATAGTGTGAATCCTCTTTATAGTGGTCAAGCATTACATGATTATGAGCCAATGATGGATTATGAATTTCTGGTGAAATATTCTGATCTTCCTGGTAGTCTGGGAATGTATGGATTTTTAGAAGGAAATGTTTACGATGTGAATGAAAATCCGGTAGAGAATGCATCGATTGAATTCTATCGTAGTGAATCTGGATTGGAAAATATTTTCATCCCGGCTGTTACAGATGAACAAGGTTTTTTCAATACACAAATATATGCCAAGAACTATGAAGTATCAGCCTGTATTAATGGGATTGTATATGTTGATACATTTTTGACTATCGAACCGGACTCAACTACTTTTGTTGAATTCTATACAGATTACAATTCAAGTAGTTCTAATAATCATGAAATCTCACTTCCCTCATCATACTACAATCTCACAAACTACCCCAATCCATTTAATCCAAGTACGGAAATTAGTTTTTCCGTACTGCAAACATCCTCATCTGTAACTATAGAAATATTTAATTCACGTGGTCAGAAACTGAAAGTTCTCCCTGTCATCCTGAGCGGAGTCGAAGGACGAGGAGAAATGAAATATCGTGTAGTTTGGGACGGAACCAACGAAAACAATAAACAAGTTCCATCCGGAGTATATCTCTATAAACTTGTTTCCAATGGTAAGGAACTAGCAGTGAGTAAAATGCTTCTATTAAAATAATTTGGTGGTTTTGTATGAAATTTTTATTTTGCATTCTTATTATATTATTTTTCAATCAATTATTTTGTCAGATTGATTTTTATATCGAAACAGATGAGACTTGTTATTCTTTCGGACAGGATATTTATATAACATTCCATCTTCATAATACAACTTCTGACACAGTTATTGTTATATTTCAAAATACTTTTCCCTTCAATTACTATATTGATGATGATTTCTTCTTGATTGGTGCATTCTCTATGATAGTCTATACAACAATCCTACCCTATTCTACATTTTCTACAATACCTTATATTCATACAGACAATGTGAGTATCGGTGATCATATTTTAATTGGAGAATTCAACAGTACCTGGATTTCTGATCCTGTCTCAATCACAATAGAATCAGTAGGTGTAGAGAATTATGAGTTGTCATTAATTAGTTATCATTTATCTAACTACCCCAATCCATTTAATCCAAGTACGGAAATTAGTTTTTCCGTTCCGCAAACGTCCTTGTTTGTGACTATTGAAATATTTAATCCACGTGGTCAGAAACTAAAAGTTCTCTCTGTCATCCTGAGCGGAGTCGAAGGACGAGGAGAAATGAAATATCGTGTAGTTTGGGACGGAACCAACAAAACAGGTAAACAAGTTCCATCCGGCGTATATCTTTACAAACTTGTTTCCGGTGGCAAGGAACTAGCAACGAGTAAGATGCTGCTACTTAAATAATTGAAATATCTAATTATAGTTATACTCATTTTATTATTTTCTATTGAGTTGATCCAAGCTCAAGATCTGCAATTTTATCAGGAAGATCTGGATTTTAAGATTGAAGAAAACTACTTCTATGTGAATGGATTGTATTATTTTAGAAATACGAGCAGTATGAAGATGAGTCGACGTCTTTTCTATCCCCTCCCTCAAGATAAAGCTTATGGTAAAGTTGATTCAATATTTGTATTTAATATTCAAGATTCTTTACAAGAAATAAATCTACGAAACAATCTCAAAGGTTCTTCTTTCACTATTCACATTGATCCTGATACTATCGCAATTTATCGAATAGGTTACAGACAGGAATTGAAAGAGACTAAAGCAGAATACATTCTAACGACAACACAAACTTGGGGAATTCCTTTTACACAGGTGAATTACACTCTCGAATTCCCCAAAGAATTTTCACTTGACTCAATTTCCTATATGCCGGACAGTTTGCGAGAAGAAAGTGAGAAGTATATTCTTTTCTGGCATAAAGAAAATTTTATGCCAGATAAGAATTTTGAGATCAATTATAAGAAACAGGAGGGAACTCTGAATGGAAGAGAATAATGAAATATTTGAAGTTAAATTAAAAGAAAAAAGAGAGTTGGAAAAATTAGAAAAAATTGGTTGGGGACTATTCCTCATCATGCTTGGCGCTATCTGGCTCTTCCCTGATTCTATTGTACCGGAAGGCACATTTATGTTCGGAATCGGCATCATTCTGCTTGGCCTTAATTTTGCAAAATATGCAAAAGGATATCGAGTTAACGGCTTTACTGTCTTTTTAGGAATAGTTGCTTTATTAGCAGGTTTGTCTAGTCTTTTAGGACGTCCCGTTGATATCTTCCCACTCATTCTTATTCTTTGGGGAATCAGTATTATCTTTGGTATTGGTAGAAAGAAAAGAAAAAAAGATCTGTAGGAATTCTTATGAACAGAAAAGTACTCGTTCCCATTTCAGATGGAATCGAAGAACTGGAAGCTATTGGAATAATTGATACATTGCGACGGGCAAATGCGGATGTTACTGTTGCTTCCGTGGATGAATTACAAATAACAGGATCTTGCGGAACAAGAATTATAGCAGATAAACTTATCGAGGGATGTGTGGATGAGCAATATGATCTGATTGCCTTACCTGGTGGACTTCCCGGTGCAGAACATCTTCGTGATTCACTAGTTCTCACTTCTCTCCTTAAAAAACAAGCTTTAGATGGAAAATACTATGCTGCTATATGTGCTTCCCCAACTGTTGTACTACAATTTCATGGATTATTGGATGGGAAAAAAGCAACTGTGAATCCTGCTCTTGCAGAAGATCTCATTAATAAAGATGAAATTGATAAGCGTGTAGTTGTGGATGGTAACTGCATTACAAGCAGAGCCAGAGGTACAGTTCTGGAATTTGCTATCCAACTTATCGAATTACTATATGATAAGAGCAAAGCAGAAGAGATAAAAACCGACATGCTTTCCCAATAATAAAGAAAAGATAAAACTATTGACATTAGAATCTTAGAAAAAAATATTGCACAGCGTTAGTATAAGTAGTGTTTATTTATTTAATATAAATCAGGAGATAGATGATGAAAAAAGGAATTCACCCAAAATATGAGAAAGTAACCGTGACATGTTCATGCGGAAATACTTTCGAGACAAAATCAACAGATCCAACAATCAGTAAGGTTGATATCTGTTCAAACTGTCATCCCTTCTATACAGGGAAACAAAGAACTAGAGCCAAAGAAGGGCGTATAGAAAAATTCAACCAAAGATATAACGTTAAAGAAGAAAAATAAAAATCTTGTTATAGTCGCACCACAACTCTAATATAAAAATTGTTGTGGTGCGTTTTTTTTAAGGACAAATAAATGGAAAGAAAACAAATTGAAGTTGGTGGACAGGCAGTAATTGAAGGCGTAATGATGCGAGGTCCGGAAAATCTGGCTACTGCTATTCGCCGAAAAGATAAAAGCATCGAAATTAAAAAAACCAAATTTATCAGTAAAACAAAACAGAATAAATTTCTGGGTCTTCCGATAGTCCGAGGATTTGCTTCACTGATAGAAATGATGATAATTGGTATTGGAACTTTGAATTTCTCTGCATCCCGTGCAGAACTAGACTGGGAAGAAGAGAAACCAAAAAAGAATAAAAAAGAGAAATCTAAATTCCGAACGAAATTTGAAGAAATTATAAGTTATGTTTTTGCTTTTGGATTGGCTTTTCTCTTGTTTGCATTTTTACCGTATCAGATAGCCGATTGGATGAATTTGAGTAAGGGAAGTATCTATTTCAATCTTTTTGCCGGTTCTATTCGTATTGTATTTTTTGTACTTTATGTTTGGATAATTGGAAAGATGAAAGATGTGAATCGTATTTTTGAATATCATGGTGCTGAGCATAAAACTGTATTTGCCTATGAAGCTAAAAGTGATCTGGATGCAGACAGCGTACAGAAATTCACAACGTTCCACCCGCGCTGCGGAACAAGTTTCATATTCTTTGTTCTGCTTATCTCCATATTGATATTCTCAATTATTGATACAATATTTACCTATTTCTTTGGAGCTCCAAATGTAATTTTACGTCTGGCTTATCACTTAATGTTCATGCCATTTATTTCCGGAATTTCTTATGAAGTGCTTAAACTTTCCGGTAAGAATATCAAGCATCCACTGGTAAAAATTATGACTGCACCTGGGCTTGCCTTGCAGAGAATCACAACTCAGCCACCGGATAATGAGCAGATAGAAGTTGCGGTTATCGCTATGAAATGTGCATTGGAAATGGATCTTTCAGAATATAACAATATTACATTCATCGATGAAGAATCACAAAAGGTAAGTTGATAAAATTATGATACCAGAAGAAAAAATCTTAACTCTCAAAAATGAATATGAGGAATTGAAAAAAGATATTTATGATCCTGCAAAAATGTCTGACCAGCGTTATTATAGTAAAATTTCAAAAAGGTTTAAAGAACTGCAGGAAATATTGGATATTTATGAAATGTTAAAATATCATGAAACAACCATTGCAGAAAATGAAGAGCTTATAAAATCAACTGATGATAAAGAGCTCATTTCTCTCGCAGAAGAAGAGACAATTGAGGCTCAAGAAGATCTTAAAAAGAAGATAACAATACTAAGAGAACTTCTCGTTCCAAAAGATCCCAATGACGAAAAAGATGCGATCATTGAGATCAGAGCCGGAACCGGAGGAGAAGAAGCAGCACTATTTGTTGCAGATCTATATAGAATGTACACTTACTTCGCTGATAAAAATAATTGGAAATTATCTGTCATGTCTTCCAATCCAACTGGTGTAGGTGGGTTAAAAGAAGTAATCTTTTCACTCTCCGGAGATAATGTATATGGAACCATGAGATTTGAAAGTGGTGTTCACCGCGTTCAGAGAGTTCCTGAAACAGAATCTCAAGGCAGAGTTCATACTTCAGCAATTTCGGTAGCAGTTTTACCGGAAGCTGATGAGATCGATGTTGAAATTAATCCAGCTGATCTGAAAATCGATGTTTATAGAGCTTCGGGGCATGGTGGGCAAAGCGTGAATACAACAGACTCTGCAGTTAGAATTACACATGAGCCAACCGGACTTGTTGTAACTTGCCAAGATGAAAAATCACAACTCAAAAACAAGAACAAAGCTTTCAAAGTGCTTCGCTCAAGATTGTATGATCTGGAATTGGCAAAACATGAAGCTGAGATTTCTGCTAAACGAAAATCTCAAGTTGGTTCTGGTGATAGAAGTGCGAAAATCAGAACATACAATTTCCCACAATCCAGAGTTACGGATCATAGAATAAATTTGACATCATTCAGATTAAACGACATTTTGCTCGGTGAGTTGGATGAATTTATTGATGCTTTAAAATTGGCTTATAGGGATGAAAAAGTAGAAAATTAATAATGTGGATCATATCACTTTTAATCATAGTTATTTTTTTTATCTTATCCGGTTTTTTTTCAGGTATAGAAACGGGACTCATCTCTCTTGATAGATTAAAACTAGAGCAAGAAGCAAAAAGCAGTAAAAAAAAGAAGCAGATACTCACTTTTTTAGAAAAACCTGATCAAATATTCGGAACGACTTTATTCGGTACAAACATTTCACTTGTCATTGTATCTTCTCTTTCTATATTCCTTATCAATAATTTGAATAAAGAGTCTAATATAAACATTTCAGAGCATACTGCAACGCTTATTGTTGCTGGTTTTATACTCATTTTTGCCGAGTTAATACCAAAAGCACTTTATAGAGATTTCCCCAATAGACTAGTAAGCAGAGGATTCCCGATGCTTAAATTTTTTAGCTTCATTTTTACTCCATTCGTTAAGTTCGTTTCCATTTTAAATAATGTGCTCGCAAAACTTTTTAAACTTCCCCAACAATCGAGATACAATTTCGTTTCACGAGAAGATCTTTCTTTTATGCTCTCTGAAGCTAAAGATGACGGTGTGTTGCATGAAGATCAAATGGAAATGCTGGAAGATGCATTGGAATTTTCTGAACTGGATGCTGAGAATGTGATGATACACCGCACTGATATTGTAGCATTCCCATTAGATACATCTATTGATGATGTTATCTCTATTGCAAAAGAAAAAGGATTTACAAGATTTCCAGTGTACGAAAATGATTTGGATAATATTAAAGGGATTTTGATAATCTATGACCTTTTAAAACGGAAAGACCATGAAAAGCTTACGGTTTCTGATTTTATCCGCAATGCTTTTTTCGCACCTGAGACTATGGATGTGAATAAGCTTCTTACAGAAATGCAAAAAGAAAAAGTAAGCATGGCAATTATTATGGATTCTTATGGTGGAACTGCTGGTGTTATCACAATAGAAGATATTCTGGAAGAGATCGTTGGAGAAATTGAAGATGAATATGATAATACCACTCAAGAGATCAGTAAAATATCAAGTGGATTGTACCGTGTGCAAAGTTATGCTGAGATTGATTTTCTCAACGACGAATACGATATGGAGCTGCCGATAGGAGATTATGAAACTATTGCCGGAATGATCATAGATAAACTCGAGAGAATTCCCAGAAGAGATACTAAATTAACAATTGGAAATTGGGATATCACAATAATTCAGGCTACAGACAAAAGAATAATAACCGTAGAAATGAAGAAAATTGAAGTACAAGAAAATTTGTAACATTGCTATGAGGTAAAGAAATTATGAATAAAATTTTTAAAATATCTAACTTGGTGAATGAGACTCGAATTATTGATATTAAATCTAATGATAAAAAGGGTGCTTTAAGCGAACTTATAGAAATCATTTGCAAAGATGAATTGATAACTGATCCCAAAACATTTTCTAAAGAGATCTTTAAACGTGAAAAATTAATGAGTACAGGTATTGGCTACGGGATAGCAATTCCACATGCACGTCATAAAACCGTTAAAGATTTTGTTATTGCTGTCGGACGTAAACGTGAAGGCTTAGAATATGAATCCATCGACGATAAACCTGTAAAACTTATTTTCATGATCGGAGCTTCCGATAAGCAAGATAAGGATTATATTAAGGTACTATCACGCTTAGTCCTTCGTTTGAAAAACCAAGAATTTGTTAATAAAATGTTATCTGCAGAAAATCCTTCAGATATCTACGAACTAATTAAAACACAAAAATAAATTATGTTCCCACAATATCTACAACTTCTATTCCTTGGTGGTTCTATTTTACTGGCACTTATTTTGTCACGCGGTGCAACTTTGCTTAAGACACCACTTATAGTTGGATATATTATTGCCGGCGCATTGCTCGGACCAGATCTTCTTGGAATGCTATCACCCGATCAGATCAAATCTTTGGATATTGTAAATCTTGTTGTTTTATCACTAATTGGATTCGGTATAGGTGGAGAACTAAGATTCAAAGAATTAAAAAAACTTGGAAAATCTATTATTCTCATTGTTGTTTTTGAAGCGTTGGGAGCTTTTCTTTTAGTTGGAATTGCCAGCGCCTTGATCTTAAAAAGCATCCCCATGGGGCTTATCTTTGGATCTCTTGCAAGTGCAACTGCGCCTGCAGGGACTGTAGAAGTTATCAAACAATACAAAGCTAAAGGTGAATTCACAACTACTCTTTATGCAGTGATGGGGCTTGATGATATCCTGGCTCTGTTACTTTTTACAATTTCATTACCAATTTCTATCATCCTTATGACTGGCAGTAAATCGGGAGGAGATATTTCCATTCTACATGCTTTAGAACATGCCGGATTGGAAGTATTGTTTTCTGTTGTTGTTGGTATATTGATTGGTTTTATTCTGGTTCCAATTGCTAAATTTATTCATGATAGAGTTAGTCTTTTGTTGTTATCGATTGGCATCATTCTTATTAATTGTGGGATTTCAGAATATTTTCACCTTTCACCTATTTTATTAAATATGACGATGGGAATTGTATTAGTAAATAAAAGCAATCTTACAGCCCGAAAGATATTCACTACTTTAGGAGATTGGACACCGCCCATGTATGTATGGTTCTTTGTTCTCATTGGAACAAGGCTCAATATCTCCCTGATAATGAAATATTCATTTCTTATCATTATTTATATTGTTGCACGTTCATTTGGAAAATGGACAGGAACTTTTATTGGTTCCACAATTTCTAAAGCACCAACAAAAATAAGGAATTTCCTGGGACTTGCATTAATGTCTCAAGCGGGAGTAGCTGTGGGACTTGCCCTGGCAGCTTCCAAAGTTATGGAAAAAGC
>JAGLPW010000127.1 GCA_023137125.1 Candidatus Cloacimonadota bacterium
CAAGAAAGGATATGAAAAGGTTTGGGAAGAAGCTAAAGAACTTTCCGTGATCGGACAGAACATTAAAGAACGCTCTTTGATTGCTATCGATAGTGATACACAAGCATTCTATGATATGATGGATGCTGCACGATTACCTAAGAAAACCGAGGAAGATAAAAAAAATAGAAATGCAGCAATTCAGGAAACTACAAAAAAAGCAATCATGGTTCCGTTGGAAACATTAGAAATAGCTCTAGAAGCAGTTGAACTGGCAGCGAAAATTGCAAAGATAGGAAATACAAACGCTCTGTCTGACGCAGGAGTGGCTGCCATTACAGCCAATGCGGCTGCAAAAAGTGCTTATTTGAATGTGAAGATAAATATGAGCAGTATCGAGGATGAGACATTCAAATTTGATATCCTCACAAAATCTGATGAATTATTAGAAAAAATCAATAATATCGCATTGAAGGTAGAAAAAGAAATTAAAGGAAACATTTAAGGGAAATTACTGAACTTGATGAAAGCCAGTAATTTTAATAAGGCTCTTAATTTATTATGGATAATATTCAAAATCTTATACAATTAATGCAGTCAGCCATCTCTCCTATTATTCTCATTTCTGGAGTTGGGTTGCTTCTGCTTTCTTTCACAAATCGCTTGGGAAGAATAATCGATCGTTCTCGATACCTTGCAAAAGAAAAAGAAAATGGAAACCAAAGTGAGATAATTCCAATTCAGATCAACATCCTTTACAAACGCGGCAGAATTCTAAGAACTGCTATTACAAGCATCGTGATTACCATGCTATTAGCCAGTTTGATGATCCTGTTGATATTATTTGGATATTTCACAAATTGGGACATAAAGTTTTTATTTTTAGGCTTTTTCATCGGTGCAATTATTTCGTTGATAATATCAGTAATACTTTTTCTAACAGATATAACAATTAGCCTAAAGGCATTGAAAATCCAAGTTAAAGGATTTATCTAAAGATGAAATACAATCATCTTTTCGGTCCGGTTCCTTCACGTAGATTGGGAATTTCTCTCGGAGTAGATCTCGTTCCACATAAAGTATGCAGTTTAAATTGCATATATTGTGAAGTAGGGAAAACAACAAATCTCACAATTGAAAGAAAAGAATACATTCCGTTGAACGATATTTTATCCGAATTGAAAAGCTATCTTGATAATGATCCGGAACTTGATTACATTACCTTCTCAGGTGCTGGAGAGCCACTTCTTCATAATGGGATAGGTAAGGTTATTACTTTTATTAAAGAAAATTATCCACAATATAAACTGGCACTTCTTACAAATTCTACTTTACTTTACGATGAAAATGTAAGAAAAGAAATTTCGGAAATAGATTTACTTCTGCCCTCTCTTGACGCAGTTAGTGAGAAAGTTTTTAAAAAATTGAATCGTCCAAATTCAAAATTAGATAATAACAAGATCGTTGAGGGATTGATAAGATTCAGCAAAGACTTTTCAGGAAAAATTTGGCTGGAAGTTTTCATCGTTCCCGGTTTAAATGATACTATAGAAGAACTCGAACTTCTTAAAACTGTCATTGAGGATATCTCTCCAGATCAAGTGCAGCTAAATACTCTAGACAGACCCGGAACCGAAAACTGGATCCATCCGGTTACAAAAAACCGAATGGAAGAAATCGCTGAATTATTAAAGCCATTGCCTGTTGAAATTATAGCAAAATTCCAATCCAGAAATAAGATCAGAAGTTACCACAAGGACGTTGAACAGCAAATAATTGAAACAATAAAGCGTCGTCCCTGCACAGATAAAGACCTTTCTGAAATGTTAGGAATTCACATAAATGAGATCAATAAATATCTCAGTGAGCTTTTACATGAAGGTTCTGTAACATTTCATCAACAAGAAAGAGGATTATTCTTCCGTGCAAAATGATAAGATCGAAAAACTCATTAAATCTGAATTTGAACTTCATCCCAAAGCCCAACTTAAAGATTATTACAAACTTTTTTTTCAAGGAACATTCGGACCCGGACATATCATTTCAAACAGATCATCAGCCAGAGAATTCCTCGAAAATGAGTTAGAAGAATCTTCCATTTTTGAAGTAATAGATTATCAGAACATTAGCTACATCAATGAATTCTATCGGGTAAATCTTAATGTTATCAATAAGAAGATAATCACTTTTGATGATTTTCTTGATGCATTTCTTATGAGCGCGAAAATTGAAAATGAAATAAGCTACAAGGAATGGTTAATAAATTGGGAAAATATAGAACATCAAATTTTCATAATGAAAATTCCAATTGAAAATATTGAAGAGCAATCTGCAGAGTTGCTAGAACTCATTAGAGATAAACAACTTGTAGGTCATAGTGATATCTACCGCACAAACTACTCACCTCATTATCGCTTGATCAGCTCAGAACAATTTCAAAGATTCGGATCATTTATCTAAGAGGAGAAATAATGTTTGAATATCAACAGCATGGAAAATTCTTTGCACAAATAGCCGGCTCAATGGAAGATCTCGGAGCAGCAGAATTGAAAGAGTTCGGCGCAAAAGAAATAGCTCCAGTTTATCGAGGAGTCCACTTCAAAACTGATCTCTCTCATATTTATCGAATTAATTTTCAGAGCAAATTCATCAGTCGAATCCTGGCTCCACTGATCACTTTTGATTGCCACAGCACAAAATATCTCTATAGTACAGCATCAAAGATCAAATGGGATGAATTCCTAGATAATAACAAAACTTTTGCGATCTACGCAAATGTTTCTAATAGTAAAATTACTCATTCAAGATATGCAACTCTTGTATTAAAAGATGCAATTGCCGATTTCTTCACAGAAAAATATGATAAACGCCCCGATATTGATACTAAATCTCCGGATGTTGTGTTCAATCTTTTCATTCACAAAAACAGAGCAACTATCAGTTTAGATACTTCGGGAGATCCGCTTCATAAGCGTGGTTACAGGCAAAGCAAGGGATCCGCTCCAATGCAGGAAACACTGGCAGCTGCCATAGTTAATCTTTCAGATTGGAAGGGTGATAAGCCATTATACGACCCAATGTGCGGTAGTGGTACACTTTTATGCGAAGCCTTAATGAATTATTGCAGAATACCTTCAGGATTCAAAAGAAAAAAATTTGGATTTGAAAATCTGCCTGAATTTGATGAAAAGGAATGGAAGAAAATTAAGGAAAATAGCATTAAACACATTCGAGAACTTCCTTCAGATCTCATTTTTGGAAGCGACATGAGTTACTTTGCTATAGAAGATTCCAAATTGAATTTTAAAACTCTTCCATCTGCGCAAAACATAAATCTAAAACAAACTGATTTTATGTCTCTCCCAGAAATTCATGATTCAATTATTATCTGTAACCCTCCTTACGGAATAAGATTGGGAACAAAAGAATCAACATCGGAATTATACAAAAATCTCGGTGACTTTCTAAAACAAAAATGTAAGGGCTGCACAGCTTATATTTATGTTGGTGATAAAGAGCTAATCTCGGCTATTGGCTTAAAACCATCTTTTAAACGACCCTTAAAAAATGGAAATTTAGATGGAAGATTATTGAAAATTGAAATTTATTAATTGTAATTATTATGCAAAATTCTTGACGTGTGTTCATTTTGCATAAATTAAATCTTTTAAGAATTATATAGGAGGCTAATATGAGAACAAAAAAAATAATCTTTTTTTCTTTATTCTTATTAATTTTCTTTTCCTGTTTTGCTCAGGAAATTCAATTTAACAAAGTAGATTCAACAGCAAAATTAACTGAGGGACCTTATGTGTTCTGGGGAAATGAAACAGCGACCATTAAGTACATTTTAAATAATAATTATGTCTCACAGGATATTACTGTCCGTGGCGAGGGATTATTCTCTTTTAATCTTGAAGGATTCGATGGAGATTTCGAAATCTCCTCTTATATTCCAAAAATCAATCCGAGCACATATTCCGATATTTCTAAATTTTTTGTTATCAGCGATATTCACGGTCAATATGACCGTATGGTAGAGATCCTAAAGAATAATAGAATAATTGATGCAAATCTTGATTGGGCCTGGGGTGAAGGTCATCTTATTATTTTGGGAGATGTTTTTGATCGCGGAGATAGAGTAACAGAATGTCTGTGGCTTATTCACAAATTAGAAATGCAAGCCGAAAATTGGAGAGGACAAGTACATTATCTTCTTGGAAATCATGAGATAATGGTTTTACAAAATAACACTAGTTATGTTCATGATAAATATAAAAAAACTGCAGAACTCATGCAAATGAAAGTTAGTGATCTTTATTCAGTTAACTCTGAATTCGGGCGCTGGCTCCGAACTAAACATACAATCATTAAATTAAATGATGTTCTCTTTGTTCATGCTGGTATCCATCCAAGGCTTACTTATTATAACTACAACTTTCAAGCAGTTAATAACAGCATCCGCAGTAATATCGATGCATCTAAAGACAAAATAAAATACAATGAATTACTAAATTTTCTTTTTGGAAGTGATGGACCTCTGTGGTATCGTGGATATTTTGAAGATACAAAAACATCTACACAGATCAGGCAAGATCAATTATTAGAATTATTAAGAAATATGGGAGTAAACAAAATAGTTGTTGGACATACAACACAAGATTTTATTAATCCCTTTTTTAAAGATAGCGTAATTCCAGTAGATACAGGTATAAAAACTGGAAATAAAGGAGAAGCACTTCTTTATGAGAATGGAATTTATTACCGGGTGAAGGCTAATTCCTACAAAGAGCAATTGATATTTCCAATAGAATAATAATAAAAGAGGGAGGATGAGATAATGAAAATTATTATAATTTTAGTTATTTTTGCTACATTACTTTTTGCAGGATGTGGAAAATTTGATGAGGCAAAAAAAGCTATAAACACTATAAAACAAGTTGCAGAGATAGCAGATGATACTGCTGATTCATTCAAGGATCTGGATGAAGAGGAGATCAAGAAGATCAAATTAAAAGAAAAAGAAGTTAGATCCTTTTTTAATAATATTACAAAAATTAAAGAAAAATATCCCGACATTCATTTTCAGGTTGCTCAAGTTGCATTTATAGAGGCCATAGGTGCTGGTGAAAATTTGAAAGATATAGTAAATAGAGAAATGAATATCTCTTTTGATGAATACACCAGACTTTCTACGGTAATAACTTTTGTAGAAGCTACGAGTATAGGTCTTCAATTATCAAAAGCTATGTATGAACAAATGCTCTTAGGAAAAGAAACTTTGGAATCTAAATTGGATGCTTTCCCTACTGCAGAGGAAAAAAAAGAATTAGAAAAAGCTCTCGCAGAAGCAGAACGGGAAATAGAAGAATTTGAAAAAGAAATGTATAACGACGAATATGCTAACATTAAACATAATTATGATTTAATTCTTAAGATCAAAAAAGAGATGGATATTTAAAATTAACAGCAAAAAGTTTTTAAAAGGATGAGATTGCAACTCATCCTTTTTTTCTTTGGATGAAATATAGAAAATAGTATTATTATAGTAATATATGAGACTATAATATAATCTGCCTTTTTAATTTTCAATTAAGCTCCGATAGTTCTCGGAGTTTTTTTTATTATTTTTTTAAAATAAAACTTGCATTTTGCACATATGCTCATTATATTGTCTTATGAAATTAATAAAGGAGAATTTATGCCTAGAAGGAAAATGCAAAGGATCGTGCACAGACCTCCACTTTATACAGATTTTAAACCTATTGGGATAAGAAGATCATCATTAGATTCAATTGAACTATCAATTGATGAATATGAAGCAATTCGGCTTGCAGACAACATTGGTATGAATCACAATGACGCTGCTGAAGAGATGGAAATATCCCGTTCCACCTTTACTCGACTTATTGAAAATGCCCGTAAAAAGATTGCTGAATTCATCATTGAAGGGAAGCACCTTCAAATTGATGGTGGAAATATTCA
>JAGLPW010000128.1 GCA_023137125.1 Candidatus Cloacimonadota bacterium
CATATGTTCAATACAAATTTTGAAAGCGAAATTATTAAATGCCCTTCCTGCGGCTCAGAAAATTTATTAGATCTGGCAGGAGGATTCGGTCATGGAAGATGTTGCAGTAATAACAATAATGGAAAGAGGAGATAATTATGCCAGGTGGAGATAGAACAGGTCCAGATGGGAAAGGATCAAGAACAGGGCGCGGATTAGGAAAATCTGCAGGAAACGATATGGGTCGAGGTTGTAACCAAGGTCAAGGTCGAGGTCAAGGGCAAGGGAGGAATAGATATGCCAAGAGGTGACAGAATGGGTCCAAACGGAATGGGACCAATGACAGGTAGAGGTTTAGGATACTGCAACGGATATGAAAATCCCGGATTTACAAAAGGTGTTCTACGCGGTGGTGCTGATTTTGGAAGAAGCTTCGGTCGTGGTTTTGGAAGAGGTTACGGACGAGGATTTGGAAGTCGGGATTTTTCTAATTATCCGAATTATCCAGCTCCGCAATATTCAGCAAAAGATGAAGAAAAGTATCTAAAATCAGAAATGGATGCACTGAAAAATGAACTCAAAACAATGGAAGCACGACTCTCCGAATTGAAAAAGGACGAGTAATGTGGAATGCGGCAGGGGTTGAATCTCTCCTCCTCTGTCGCTATTTTTTGGAGGTGAATGAATATGACAGATGGAAAACACTACGGTGGATTTAAATACAGAAATAAACGAAATCAAAGTTATCGTGGAAGAACTTCTGTTATCGGTACTGTGATAACTGCATTAGTTGGTACAGCTATAAAAGATCTAACCAGTGAAGACAGCAAAATCAAAAAGTTGTTCAATAAAGTAATTCATCCCAAACAAATTGAAGAAAAACAGAATAAGAAGAAAATAATTGATGCCGAATATTCTGTTGTAGATAATATAAATAAAAAAATAATTTAAGTGGAGAAAAAACATGAACAAAAAAATCGCAATACCTACAGAAAGTGGAAATTTATGTGCTCATTTTGGACATTGTGAAAAATTTGCAATTTATGATATTGCAGACGATAAGATTATCAAGGAAGAATTTGTGACACCACCACCACACGAACCAGGCTCACATCCTGCTTTCTTGAGAGAACTTGGATGCACAGCAATAATTGCCGGTGGAATGGGAAGCAGAGCTCAACAGCTTTTTGCACAAAATAATATTGAGGTGATCATTGGATTGAGTTCAGACAATCTTAAAGGACTCGTGGAAACTTATATCTCAGAAGGGTTGGCATTCGGAGATAATCTCTGCGATCATTAAGCAAGGCGTCGAGTTGTTAAGAAGAATGATTTTTATTTATTCATTTAGCAGAGTTCATTAACGATTTTATTTTTAAGGAGGATCAGATGAAATCCATTATTGTAGCAATTGATTTTCAGCACAAAATTATATCGGTACTGAAAATAGCAAAGAAGATGGCAATAGCTTTTGGGGCAAAATTGTATATTGTACATTCGGAAATTGTTGGCCCGGAATATGTTAATTCAGTAATCCAGGTAACAGGTCAACAACCATCAATGGGAATTATTAATCAACAGAAGATTCTAATAGAGAAAAGACTTTCAGAAATTCACAAAGACTTGCTCAAAGCGAAGATCAAATCAGAATGTGTTTTCATGGAAGGCCCAACAATTGAAAATATCTTGGAAGAAGCTGAAAAAGTAAAAGCTGAAATGATCATTATCGGCTCTCATGAACATGGGAAATTTTATCATCTCATTTTTGGAAGTACACACAATTTGTTGATCAAGAAATCAACGATCCCGGTCTTGATAATCCCATCTCACATAAAGGAGTAAATTATTGAAAATAGCAATTGCCAGTGGTAAAGGTGGAACCGGCAAAACCACTGTTTCAACAAATCTAGCTTCTTTATTAGCAGAAAAGGATGCTATAATTCTTACTGATCTGGATGTGGAAGAGCCAAATTCAGGTTTATTTATTTCGGGAGAATTAGTTCACCAGGAAGATAAATTTAAAATGATTCCCCAATGGGAAAAAGATGAATGCATTCTTTGCGGGAATTGTCAGAAAGTGTGTAATTTCAATGCTGTGATGAAGTTAGGTGAAATGATAATGGTTTTCCCTGAATTGTGTCACGGTTGTTATGCTTGCAGCGAATTGTGTCCTACTAAATCACTTCTTATGAAACCTAAAAAGATGGGAGAATTAAAACATTTTAAATCTGGTAATTTGGACTTCTTAGAAAGCAAACTTATCATTGGTGAAGAGCAGGCTGTACCGCTTATCAAGCAAACTTTAGATTACGTAGATGAGAATTTCCCTAAAAGAACCATTAAAATTTTCGATGCTCCTCCCGGAACCTCTTGTCCGGTAATTGAGGCTACAAAAGATGCTGATTTGATCTTACTTGTAACAGAACCAACACCATTTGGATTACACGATCTGAAACTCGCTGTGGAGACAATGGAAGAGTTGAAAAAAGATATTGGAGTGATCATTAACAGATTTGGGATTGGTGATGCTAATGTAGAAAAATATTGTGAAGAATATAAAATCCCAATAATTGCAAAAATCCCTAACATGAGAAAGATAGCAGAAATATATTCTGAGGGGAATCTTAT
>JAGLPW010000129.1 GCA_023137125.1 Candidatus Cloacimonadota bacterium
GTTTTCTTGTCAAATTATTTATACACACAACTAGATAGATAGCCAACAACTTGCTTATAGTCACCACTCACTTCACCGGAATTTCTATAATCCAAATTTGTAGTTCCTGTATAGTTAAGTTCTTTAGCAAGGTTCATCAAGGTTAGGATTCCCCCCATGCCGCAAGCTTCTATATAACCCAGCTGCATATCCTCTTCCATTTTATTAATGTCCAAATTTTCTAAATTCTCAGCTATTTTTGTATCCATTTCGGTTGCTATTTCACTTTTGTAATAATGGCTCAGATCACTGCTAATAATAAAAACGGTTTTATTTAAACGACCCTTGAAGTATTCTGCCAGGATATTAGCTAATCGTTTACTATTCTCAGGATTTTGTTCTCCCAATATAATTGGAACTATCTTCGCATCCGGTTTTATTTGCTGCAAAAAAGGTAGTTGCACTTCCAGAGAATGTTCAATATTATTTGCATAAATACTTGTTCTCATATTGTATTTATCTTTCAATTCATTAACAATATCTTTAGCCACTATTACTCCGCCCAGGGGTGTTAAATATTCATCATAATCGCCAATTGAAAAATCAAAGTCTGCGAATCTGTGACTTGGTGCGATGATAACAGCAAGATCAAAATCCTTTTTCTTTAATGCCTTAAAACTGAATGCAGCACATTGCCCTGAATATACATAACCCGCATGAGGTGATATCACACCCAATACATCTCCTTGATCATCTTTGATAATAGCATTCTGTAAATAATCGTTGATCAATTTCCTTAGAACACTTGAATCTCCCGGATAAAAACTTCCAGCAACTACAGGATTTCTATTCATAATATCCCCTCTTTTTTATAATGCAGAATTAAATATTTATAACTTTCTTTGCTTTGCTAAATTATTCTTTAATACTTTTATGACAACAAATAAATTGACAAATAGAGTGTTTTTTTGGGGGGATTTATGTAGATGTAAACTATAAGTAAAAGAGGAGATATGAAGAAAATTGCAATTACAACAGGCGATCCGGCGGGAATAGGTCCGGAAATCACCTCCAAAGCTATTAGATTTTTAAAACTAAGAAGCAATAGAATTTTTATAGTTTATGGTAAACTAGATTTATCCAATGATGGTAATCCAATTGTGAAAATTGATAATGTTAAAAAAGCAACTTCGCCTGAAAATATCTATTGGATTGAAATCGACAGTAATATTGATATGGGAAAACCAACTTATGAAAGTGGAAAAATTGCTTATGAGATTCTATCCCGTTGTGCTGAAGATCTTAATTCCGGGCTTCTTACAGCTGTTGTTACTGCGCCTGTAAGTAAAGATGCAATTCGTCAAACACAACCAGATTTTATCGGGCACACAGAATTTTTTGCAACAAGCTCTAATACGAAAAATGTGATCATGTCATTTTGGAGTCCATATTTTAATCTCTCACTTTTATCCACTCATATCGCAGTTTCTGAAGTATCTAAATATCTTATATCAGAATCTTTAAAACCTAAGTTCAGATTGATCTATCAAGAAACAAATAAAATGATAGAAAATCCCAAGATCGCAATGCTTGCAGTAAATCCTCATGCCGGTGAGAAGGGAGCTTTTGGAAATGAAGATCAACTTATTGCTGCGGTTTTAAAGGAATTGGAAGAGGAAAATATTCATATTGATGGTCCTTTCCCTGCAGATACGTTCTTTGCTACAAAAGCAACTTCTTATGATATGATAATTTCTGCTTATCACGATCAAGGGTTGATACCCTTCAAAATGATTTCATCTGAAGAAGGAGTAAATGTTACACTTGGTCTGCCATTCATCCGCACATCGGTAGATCACGGCACAGCATACGATATTGCTGGCAAAGGCATTGCTTCTGAAAAGAGCCTTCTAAAGGCAATTAGATTTGCGGAAAACATGATCTCTAAACCAGAAGATATTACAAACAATAATTATGATATTTTTGCCGAATATTATGATAATTATATGAAACATGTTGGTTACGAAAATTGGATAGATTTTATTTTGTCACAATACAATAAAACATGCAGTAAAAGCCCTGATAGGATTTTAGAACTTGCCTGCGGAACCGCTAACATTTCTTCGTTATTAGTTAAGAAAGGACTTACTGTTGATGCTTCTGATATCTCAGCAGAAATGCTTAAGATCGCATCTTCTAAACCTTTCCCTCCAAATTTGAAACTACATAAAATGACAGACGTACTTCCAGAAAATAAATATGATCTTACACTTTTGCTATTTGACAGTATGAATTATTTACATGATCTAAATGAAGTAGAGCTTGTGCTTAATAATGTTCACAATACACTCACTGAAAAAGGACTTTTTATATTTGATGTTACAACCCCGAAAAATTGTGAAAACCACTTCGATGGTTTCATTAACGTTGAGCAGATCAAAGATGACCTTTTCATACATCAAAGTGATTATGAAATTTCTGACAATACCCAGATATCCAAACTTACATTTTTTAAGAAGAAAGGATTTTTATTTGCCAGATATGATGAAGAACATAAACAAAAAATATTTAGAGTTAGTGATTTGTTAGGACAGATCAAAAAAACAAAACTCAAATTAAAAGGAATTTATTGCATTGGGCATGATGAAAATCTAATTGAGCAAGATCCGAAGATAATCGAATCGAATTTTTCACGATTGTTCTTTATTCTGGAAAAATAATGCCATTATATAAAGAAGAGAAGAAGTTTAGCAAAGAGTACAGAATTATTGCAGGTGTTGATGAAGCCGGTCGCGGTCCGCTTGCAGGTCCTGTAGTAGTAGCCGCAGTGATCCTGGATTTGAATAAGAAAATTCCCGGACTTAACGATTCTAAAAAACTTAGTGAGAAAAAACGGGAAGAGCTTTACAAGATAATTACAGAAGAAGCTATATGCTGGGAAATCAAGATCGTCTCACCTGAGATAATTGATGAGATAAACATTCTGCAAGCAACTTTATGTGGAATGGGAAAGGCTGTTCTAGCTCTCAAAGTAAAACCGGATATCTGTCTTATCGATGGGAATAAAATTCCCAAAAAATTAGTTAGATTTTCTAAAGCAATCGTAAAAGGTGATGCAAAAATTGCTTCTATTGCTGCAGCATCAATTCTGGCAAAAGTAACTCGTGATAGGCTCATGCACAAACTTCATGAAAAATTCCCACAATATAATTTCAAAAAGAATAAAGGATATCCCACAAAAGAGCACATTGCTGCTCTTGATAAATATGGTATTCTAGAGTGTCACCGGAAATCGTATAAACCGATACAACAATTAACTTTGAAATTCTAATTATTCTTCAATAAAATCTATTGTCTTTTCTATTGACTTTTTTGAGTCAGTTCCAATCCAAAACAAATGTCCCCATTCATTTTGAAGAATTTCAATTTTTGAATTTTCAATCATTTTATTTGAATATTCAGCATGTTCCAATGAAACACTACTGTCATTCTCACTATGAATTATTAGAGTTGGACATTTAATTTTTGTAATTACCTCATCATTGATATTTTGGTCAATGTCAGTTATAAATCCCATTTTAGAATTGTAGTTTCTCATTGTGGAGACCAGTTCTTTTATATCGTCCTTTTTGAGTTTATGAATTGGAGCATTTGAAAACTCTGGATAAAAACTCTTTGCTATCATACCCGGAAAAATACTTGAAAAGAATTTAACCATTCCCCAAATAAATTTTTCTTTTTTGGGTTTAAACATTTTTCTAGCAGTTTTATATTTTTGTCCTTTCTCATCAAGCCATTTTTCTGAAACTGCAGATGCTAAAATCAGTTTACTTACTTTCTCGGGATAATTACTTGCCAGCACAATTGCTGTTAATCCGCCTGCAGAAATCCCATAAACAATTACACTGTCTACTGATAAATAATTCAACAATTCCATTATTAAGTCAGCTGCTTGTTTTGGAGTTTTATTATCGCCTAAAGGAGTTCTTCCATATCCGGGACGAGAAGGAGTAATCAATTGAAATTTTTCTAAATCAAATCCTTTATGACTAAGTGTTTCAAAGCAATTTGAATGTCCACCATGCACAAATAAAACAGGAATACATTTTCCAATTAAACAATATTCAATTTCTCCAAGTCTTGTATTTATTACTTTACTATTCATTTATCTGTCTCTTTTGCTACTCTTCAATCCCAACTTTTTTCTTTGCAATTATACTGTAAATAACAGGTAAGAAAATAAGTGTGAGAAAAGTAGCGCTGATAAGCCCACCAATGACTGTTAGAGCCATAGGAGCCTTTAATTCAGATCCTTCACCAGTACTTAACGCCATGGGTAACATTCCCATCATTGTTGTAATTGCTGTGATGAGTACTGGACGTAATCTATCTTTACCAGCCTGGATGATAGCATCTCTTTTTTCCATACCCTTGAGCCTGAGCTGATTCGTATGATCAATAAGTACAATTCCATTATTTACCACAATACCGGATAGGATTATACCTCCCACAAAACTAACCACCGAAAGTGTAGTGCCGGTAATTCCCAAAATAAGCATAACACCAATAACTGCCAGTGGAATTGTAAACATCACGATAAAAGGTTGACGCAACGATTCAAATTGTGAAGCCATTACAATATAAACCAGCACAACTGCCAGTAACAATGCCAGAGAAAGAGTTTTGAATGCTTCTTGCATATCTTCAAAAGCTCCACCAATATTAATAAAATATCCAGGAGGAAGATCATCAACAATATCAGAGATCTTTGTATTCACATCATCCACAACACCACCCATATCTTGGGTTCCTGAGATATTGGCAGAAACTGTAACCTTTCTGGTTTGCTTCTCATGGCTAATTACACGAGGTCCTTCTGCATATTCAATATGAGCGATCTGATTGAGCGGAATGGAAAATCCCATTGGTGAGATGATGGCAATATGCATAATATCTTCAAAGCTATTACGTGTTTTTTCATCTAGTCTTACTAAAATATCAATCTCTTCACCAGCTTTACGAAAAACACCGGCTCGTGTTCCAATAGTTGCTGTTTTTATGGCAGATGCTATCTGATAAGTTGTAAGTCCATATTTAAATGCTTTGTCTTTATCGATGATAATGTGCGCTTCAGGTTTTCCTATTTTTACAGAATTCACAACATCGCTCACATGTTCAACTTCTTTTATCCTATCTTCAATTCTGCTGGCAAATCCCTTTAATACATCAAGATCTTTCCCAAATATTTTTATCTCAATTGGATGTGCCTGTCCTCCTCCCATCATTTGCTCACGAGAAAGAAAATTAATTTCTGCTCCTTCTATTTTGGGAAGCTGCTCGCGTACTCTTATCTGTATCTCATCATAAGATATGTTTCTATCTTTTTGCTGATATAATCTTGCATAAACCTGTGCCTCATTCACTTCCTGCGGATTTGTAGGATCTGCTTGAGCCGATGCATCAGACATCGGACCAACCAATGACATTACATGCTGTACTCCTTCCACCTGCATAAAAATATCTTCTAACTGACGAATAATTTCATCAGTTTCATCTAAAGAAGTTCCAACCGGAGCCTTTACATGAAGAGCCATAATTGGAATGTCCTGTTCCGGCATAAATTCTGTACCTATCATCCCTGTAAATGGTACTATCAGTGAAAGAACAAGAAGCACAACAACAATAATAATTGTTTTCCCTTTATGATTCAATGCCCAATCTAATATTTTTATATATCTTCTCTTAATACCATCAAACATTTTCTCAGATTTATCATGTTGAGGTCTATCTGCAACTTTTCGGAATAAGACTGAGGCAATTGCAGGAACTATTGTAAGTGAAACAAAAAGAGATGCCGCCAAGGAGAATGCAACTGTAAGGGCTAACCCTCTCACCAGAATTCCTGTCATTCCTTCAGCAAATATCATCGGAAAGAAAACGGCTATCGTAGTCAGAGTGGAAGCAGTGATTGCCATTGCAACTTCGGATGCACCAATCTTTGCAGCTTCAACTTTCTTCTCTCCCAGTTCTATATGCCGGTAAATATTCTCGATAACTACGATCGAGTTATCAACCAGCATTCCTACACCAAGTGCCAGACCTCCTAGTGTCATTATGTTCAATGAGAATTTAGCCAGATAGATCGAGACCATTGTAGCAACAACAGATATTGGAATCGCAAGCGAAATTGCCAGGGTAGGTCGCCAGTTCCTGAGAAATAAGAACATGATACTAATAGCAAGAATTCCACCAATGATCAGGTTTGACATTGCACCGGCAGTAACTCTGGAGATTGGTAAACTCATGTCCATGATATCATTAAATTCCAACTTTATTTTCAATTCACTCTGGATTACTTTTAACTCTTCTTTCACAACATTTGCTACGGTTATAGTGTTCGCTCCGGATTCTTTTGAAATCATCATCATCGCAGTTGGTTTTTTATTGGTTCTTATATAATATCTTTTCTCTTTATAGCCATCATCTACCTTGGCAATGTCCTTCAAATAAATTGTGTTTCCCTTTTCCGTTATTCTTATGGGAAGGTCTCTTATCTCATCAATAGATTTATATTGAGCAACTGTCCGCAACAGAAAATCATCCTTCCTTTGTTGAATATAGCCGGCTGACATATTAATATTTCCTGCAGCAACGATCTGCACAACTTCATCAATGGAAATATTATATTGTTCCAATTTTGCTTTATCCACAATGATCTGTTTTTCCAGTTCATCTCCACCCATAACCATCACTGAGGCAACACCGGATAATTGTTTAACTTTAGTTGCAACTTCATCCTCCAGTATTTTGCGGAGTTGATAAGTATCTTCCGGACCAGTTACTCCATACATCAGAATAGGCATTTGTGACAGATTAAATTTCATAACGAGAGGACGAGAGACGTCGTCAGGGAGATAATCTGCTATTTGATCGATCATGTCGCGAAGATCTTGTGCAGCAAAATCAAGATTGGTTCCCCAATTGAATTCAACCATGATAAGAGAAGCATTTTCCATACTCTCCGATTTTAAATTCTTAATATTTTTCACGGATGCAACTGCTGTTTCAATTGTTTTTGTTACTGTCTCCTCTACATCCTGAGAAGAAGCACCATTGTATGGTGTAATTAT
>JAGLPW010000013.1 GCA_023137125.1 Candidatus Cloacimonadota bacterium
TCCCAATCAAAGTTTCTACCTACAAGAACATCATTCTCATCAGTTGATGCACTAATGATAGTGCAAGCATTCAAAGCTGAATAGCTAAGAGCTATTCCTACAATTATCAAATAAATATATTTCATTTGATTCCTCCTTAATTATTTACAATGAGACGACATATTTCGTATCGACATATATCGTCAAGTTTTTTTTCAACTGTTTTAGTTTCTTTTTGTTTTTTGAGAATCAATTCTAATTTTGGGAGGATATTATTTATTTGAATATTATGTCCGATGTTTTTGGATTAAACGTTATCAGTCACAACGTAAAGCTTGACTGTAGAAACTTATGTAATTTATATGAATTTAATAATTGAGGTAAAAAAATGAAGCTTTTACTTTTAATTCTGATTTTTATAACAGTTATGTACCTTACCGCTCAGGAAAATCCCATAGATTGGGATTTTGATAATCATTATAACAAAAGCAGGTTATTTTTGCATGAAATGGTTAATTACGAAAAAGAATTGGAATGGCAGATAGAAAACGAAGAAAAACAGTTCTTTACTAATAATTTGAATCTGGATATGGGTAGTGTTTCTCTTAATAGGCTCTACAATATCATCGATCTGAAAATAAATCATAAATTCGATGATAAATGGAAATTTGTTCTCAACTATCTTAGAGATGAAAGTAAATATAAAAATTTAGATATCGAATTTAATTACATAGGTTTTGAAAGACAATTGAGTTCAAAATTTTCTTTTTTATCAACCTGCAACACCTATTATGAAAAAGATGATATGGATGTTGAATTGGGCTTCATGCTCAATGATAAAGCAAAAAACAATTACTTGAGAAGTTCCCTGATCTGGGGAAATTTTCTTTATAATAAAAAAAATAACCTGTCAGGAAAAATAAATCAACTTTATTTAGGAATAAAATGGTTTGGATTATATAATTTGAAAAATTTTCGTCTTTACTCCGAAGGATTTTATAGTAATCGCTTCTCAGTAGATTATCATGATCAATCGCAGCTACAAACACATTTTGAATCTAAAGACAACTATGCTTTATTGAAATTATACTATATCGGGCTGAATGATATAATGCAATATAAATTTAATATTTACGATTTCTATACCGAAGAAGCATTTCAAGATAATGAACTCGATTATTCCTATAAAAATAGGATCATCGATCATAGGTTGAGTTATAAATTTCAGATATTTAATAATTTTTTCTGCAAACCGGAACTTTTATATCTTGTTCAAACCGCAAAAGCTTCGGAATATATGCAGTATGAATTCGTTCGTAAAGAATTTATCAAAACATTATATTTTTATTATGATTCTAAATATTTCACTATCAAAACCGGCTACTTGCGAACTGATTTTAATAATGATTATGATGACCAGAATTCAGAGAATGATTATAAAAAAGATAGTTCAAATCAAAAATTATTTATAGGACTTTTCGGTGATCTCACCAAAAATAGCAGACTCCTCTTTTCTATAAGTCATGAGATAAAGTTTCATGGTTTTGGCGGTGGGAATCTGCAATATCAAATGTTTTTTTGAAGCTTTTGAATATTAGAATTTAACGTTAATAAAGTTTATTGCCTAAATTATAATTATTTAAGAAGTTGGAATTAGTTGAACACTAAAGGGAGGATGAACCTATGCGCAGAAGTTTAATAATTTTATTTTTATCATTAATTCTTACTCTTTCGGCAGTAGAGATGCCGGATTTTAAATACATCGTAAAAAAGCAGCACGAAGCGGCCCAGCTTAAAATGGAAACATATTCCAGATGGATGGACAACATGCAAGAAGATATGCGCAATATGGATTGCTATGATGTCCGTTATTATTCTATAGATATAGATGTAGATTTTGATCTGCATTATGTGGAAGGAATTGTTCTCTCTCATCTGGAAATCCTGGAAGATAATGTATCACTTGTTAGTTTCAATTTAACTATGGATCTAGATGTGGATGATATCATCATGAACAGTTCTTCACTTGGATTTACACATGCAGATGATCTTATAGAAATTGAACTTGGAACTTCCTATAATACAGGTGATATAGTTGAATTGGAAGTATATTATTCCGGTTTTCCGCAGAACAGGTTGAATGACGGCATGAAATTCCAGGAGCACGCTGGTGTTCCAATTGTGTTTACAATGGTCTCTCCCAAAGGTGCCCGAAAATGGTGGCCCTGCAAAGATACTCCTGCCGATAAACCTGATTCGCTGGATATAAACATTACTTATCCTTCTCAATATATTTCAGCTTCCAACGGAACACTTACAGAAGTAATAAATAACGGGAATGGAACCAATACTGCAAAATGGCACGAGTCGTATCCGGTTTGTACTTATCTCACCTCTTTTGCAGTTACAAATTATCAAACATATTCTTTTAATTGGGAATACGGTGGTACCAATATGATGGTTGATAATTTTATCTATCCAGAGCAGTATGACTTGAGTGTTGCACTCTATTCACTTTGCGAAGATATGCTCACTTTCTATTCCGATACTTATGGAGAATATCCTTTTATTACCGAGAAATATGGTCATGCAACTTGTACAAATTTGGGTGCGCTGGCAATGGAACATCAAACCTGCACCTCATTCGATTCTGGTTATATTGGTGATCCTGCAGCGGAATATACCGTTGCACATGAATTAGCTCATCACTGGGCGGGAGACGCTCTTAGTATTGGAGGCTGGGATCACGTGTGGCTCAAGGAGGGTTTTGCTTCTTATAGTGAAGCTCTTTGGGCAGAAAATCTTTATGGATTAGAAGGTTTACATGCATATATGGAAGCTGAAGATACAGGTTCTCAACTGGATGAATGCTTGTATCGTGATCCGGAAGGTAGCGGAAGTCATATTTTTAATATCGTAATTTATAACAAAGGTTCGTGGGTTATACACATGCTGCGTGGTTTATTGGGAGATGATGACTTCTTTTTGATGCTTCAGAATTTCTTTCAGGATCCACAACTTATTTATGGAAATATAACAACCCAGGATCTGGAAAATGCAGCGGAAGATGTGTATAGTGAGCCACTAGATTGGTTTTTTGACCAGTGGTATTATAATTATGGCAGACCGTATTATCGATTTGTTCTCTACGAGTCTGAAACTCAAGATTCACTCAAGGTTACCTTACATTCTCAAGGTAGTTCGGGTGATCCATTCGATATGTATATTCCAATGCTTTTAAATGGAAATTCAAGTAGGATCTGGACTACTGATGGTTTCAATTATGATGCACTTTATTTGCCTGATAATCTGAATTCACTTGTCTTCGATCCTGATAATTGGGTTCTTGATTATGGTTTTACTGAGGTATTACCAGAACTAGATGAGATCGATTTGTTGCGTGACGGTTCTGTAGTTATTACTTGGAGTGAATTCTTCGATCCGGCTATTGAGGGGATGAATGTTTACAGAAGGCAGGCAGGGGAAGATTATATTCTGCTGAATTCCGAACCTGTATCCGGAACTGCTTATTATGATGATGATGTTACTCCTGAAGAAGAATATTCTTATAAGATCGCAGCAGTATTCCAAGCTGAGGGAAATTATATCAGCAGTTTTTCAAATGAAATATCCACAGTTCCTGTTAATTTTACTCTGGATGAAGGTATTCTGGTAGTAGATGGGACACTTGATGGCTTGGCTTCATTACCATTCCCAACCGATGAAGAAGTGGATCAATATTATGCAGAACTTCTTTCCGGGTATTCCTTCACAAATTGGGATATTGTTGAACAAGGAGCACCACCACTCACCGAAATTGCAAAATATTCAAGCATCATCTGGCATACTGATGATATCTCAAATTACCCATTTGTGAACAGTGTTTATAATATGAAGTGCTATCTGCTGGCGGGAGGAAATTTGTTTGCATCCTGCTGGAAACAATTATGTGGAGTATCAGAAAATTTCCAAAATTATTTCCTCTATCTTGATGAATCCGCTACTCATAATCTGGCAGATTTTGCAGGAGCATTTGGAATAAATGGATTTACTGATATTGCAGTTGATACAGAAAAAGTACCACTTCCAAACTGGGGAAATAATCTGCAATATGTTAATAAATTTTTGCCGATAGAAAATGCTGAAGCAATTTTTACTTACGATTCTTTTTCTAATGATCCGACCTGGGAAAATGCAGTTTGCGGTCAGCGTTTTAGCGGTGATTATAAAACTTATATTTTAGGTTTCCCGCTCTATTTTATGATGCAGGAACAGGCGGAAAATATTGTTCAAAGTATTTTAGAAGATTTTGGAGAAGAGAGCAGCATAGAGAGTTATGAGTTAGAAGTTATAAATTGTAAGTTGAATAACTATCCCAATCCGTTCAATCCTACAACAACGATCTCTTTCAACTTAACCACAGAGATCACAGAGAGCACTGAGTTGATAATTTATAATTTAAAAGGTCAGAAAGTTAAAGATCTTTCCCCGAGCTTGTGTCATCCTGAGTTTATCGAAGGACGAGGGGGAACAAAGTATTCAGTCACTTGGAATGGGAAAGATCAAAACAACCAACCTGTTGCCAGCGGGATATATTTTTATAAATTAAAATCAGGTGATATTGAGATAAACAGGAAGATGTTGTTATTGAAATAGGGTACAGTAACTTCTCTTTTTTCTTTACAGAAATTATCACTTCCCGATTTTTACAAAAGATGTTAATGAAGTAAGTTAAGTTTTATGGAGCTTAAAATATGAACAGTAATGAAATTAGAAAACAGTATATAGAGTTTTTCAAAAAGAAGGGGCACAAAGTTATTCCTTCTGCACCTGTAATTCCAATAGATGATCCAACACTTCTTTTCACTAATGCTGGAATGAACCAATTCAAGGAGATATTCTTAGGGAAAAGAAAACCTAAATATAAAAGAGTTGTGAACAGTCAGAAATGCATTCGAGCCGGTGGAAAACATAA
>JAGLPW010000130.1 GCA_023137125.1 Candidatus Cloacimonadota bacterium
TCTGGGATGGTACAGATAATACAAATAAGTCTGTATCAAGTGGTGTATATTTCTATAAGATGGTTTCAATGGGTAGCATAAGTACCTATACATCTTCAAAGAAAATGATCCTTATGAAATAAGGGAATTTAGCCCCGACCGAGTATAGGTTGGGGCAACTTTTTATTTTTTATGAAATAAGGGAATTTAGCCCCGACCGAGTATAGGTTGGGGCAACTTTTCATTTCTTATGAAATAACTGTTAGCAATTAGCAATATGAAATTAGCCCTTCAGCGAAAGCTGAGGGATTTTTTTTCTGTGTAAAAAAATATATATATTATCGTCAGTTCTTTTTAATGTGGAGACTTAGGATGTATTACAAGACACAACAAATATTAATATTATGTCTTTGGTCAATTTAATGAATAATTGTGTCAATAATTGATTAAATTATATAGTTCTATGTTCTTACTAAGATTAAAAGACAAGTCTTCTATATATCAGACTTCATGGGAAAATTGGCAAGTTCAAAAAGCAATTTCTTGCATTTTAGCATTAAAACAATTTGACAAATAAATATAGACTTTCAAAAAGAAATTAGTTAAAAGTTTTTTATTGAAAAATAATATTTCGAAGTTATGGTTATTTATTATTGAAATTTTACTATCGTAATTTAGAGTTTTTTGAAAAGCAAATTAATTAAACATTTAAATGAGGAGAAAAAATGAAAAAGTTATTATTGATTTTATTAACTTTAACAGTATTTGTTGGTCTATTTGCTAACAAAATACAAACACCAACTTATGAACTGTCACCTACAGCAAATATTACTGGTGCGGCATCTCAAAACAGAGAAATGTGGGATATTCTTTTTACTTTTAATACATCAGCAGTTTCCATGCCAGGAACTGAGACAGATAATGTGAATATTTACACTACAACTTGGAATGCAGGCGTATTCTCTCGTTATGAGATGGATGGAACCTATCTAGCAGATTTTTCAATTGGGGGAGTTTCTAATATAAGAGACATGGCTTATGATGGTACATATTTTTATGGAAGTCCTGCTAGCATGACAATCTATATTATGGACCTTGCAAATGAATCTTTAATAGGAACTATCCCTGTAACCTGTTCCGGAGTAACTGGAGTACGTCATATTGCCTATGATCCTGGATTGGATGGTGGAAATGGTGGCTTCTGGGTTGGGAACTGGGCTGAATTTGGTGCAATTGCTATGGATGGATCACAGATCTATGGCAATATAGCTGGTATTTCAGATTCATCTTATGGTACAGCTTATGACCCATGGACAGCTGGTGGTCCTTATATCTGGAATTTCAAACAGATTGGTAGTGGAGCTGAGATACACCAATTTGATATTGCTACTCAAACACTTACAGGTGTAACGCATGATGCATCTGACATTCCTGGTTTTTTGGCTGGTAGTATTGCCGGTGGTTTGGCTACTTATGTAAATAGTTCTGGTGTATTTTGTATGTTAGCAAATATTCAACAAGATACAAACCTTGTCGGTGTATATGAGATCGCTATTACAGCAGATCCTTCTGCTCCAGGAGAACCAACAGATGTAGTATTAACTCCTGATGTTGGTGGTGCTCTTGAAGCTGTTATCGATTGGGTATGCCCAGATGTAGACGTACTGGGAAATCCACTTACCGAATTAGATGAGATGGAAGTTTATCGTGGTGAAGATCTCGTTTATACAGATACAGATCCAACAATTGGTGGAGCAGGATCTTATACAGATTCAGCTGTTCCAGCATCTGGTAATTATACTTATACCGTAGTAGGTAACAACTCATTTGGTGGAGGTCTTCCGGTTAGTGTTTCAAGCTGGATTGGCGAAGATGTTCCTGCTGCTGTAACAGATCTGTTATTGGAAGAATCTAATGGTAATGGTTATCTTACCTGGGTAAATCCTACAACCGGTCTTAACGGTGGTGCTTTCAATAACGCAATTCTTGGATATCATATAGAAAGAAATGATGGTGTTATTTTTGAAGTTACAGGAGAAGTTACATTCTACACAGATAATACAATTCCTGCTGCAGATTATTATGATTATACTATAACAGTATATAACGCAATAGGAGATGGTGGCGTTGCAACTTCTAACACAGTAATGATAGGTGCAGGAGATGAGATTTTCTTTGATGATTTCGAAGCAGGTCTAGGAAACTGGAACTCTATTATTAATAGTGGTGCAGGTGCATGGCTTATTTATGCTCCACCATACCCAAATGCTTATAATATGCCTCCAACATCTTCCGGTAATGTTTGCTCTGCAGACTCAGATGAAACAGGTAGCGGTACTACTACAGATTGTACTATTGAGCTTGTGACAACTTTAGACCTTACTAACTATACAACAGTTAATATTCAGTTTGATAATGATTTCAATGCTATTAGTACAGATGATTATTGTTATGTAGATGTTACAACTGATGGTACAACTTGGGATAATGTTTTAACATTTGCCGGTGTAGATGTAACAGCTACTCATGAGATTGTCGATATCACAGCATTTGTTGCCGGTCATTCAAGTGTTAATGTCCGTTTCCATTCTGTACAACCCGGTTGGGATTGGTGGTGGACCATTGATAACGTTGGTATCTATGGTGAAGGAGAACCTGTAGATCCTGGATTCATTGAAGGTACAGTAGAGATTGCAGATGGTGCTGGCAATGTGGAAGATGTTGTAGTTGAAGCTGGTGGATATACAACTAATCCAGTAGCAGACGGAACATATTCTCTCGAAATACAACCAGGCACATATGATGTTACTGCTTCTCTTACCGGCTATGATTCACAAACGATCACTGATATTGTTGTAACAGAAGGTAATGCAACAACAGGTGTAGATTTCTCACTTGTTACTGATGGTGATGATATCATTGAAGCAACAACAATGCTAAAAGGTAACTATCCAAATCCATTCAATCCTGTTACAAATATCGCATATTCAATTCAAGATGCAGGCAATGTAACAATAGAAGTTTACAACTTAAGAGGTCAGCTTGTTAAGACACTTGTAAATGAAGTTAAAGAGACAGGTGATCATACAGCGATCTGGGATGGTACAGATAATACAAACAAGTCTGTATCAAGTGGTGTATATTTCTATAAGATGGTTTCAATGGGTAGCATAAGTACCTATACATCTTCAAAGAAAATGATCCTTATGAAATAGTAGTTAACTGTTAACAGTTAGCAATTAGTAGTTAGAAATAAGCCCCTCAGCTCTCGCTGAGGGGCTTATTATTATATTGTGAAATAAGGATATATTTTATCGTCAGTTATTCTTAAGTGGAGACTTAGGATGCATTACGAAACACAATAAATATTAATATTATGTTTTTGGTCAATTTACTGAATAATTGTGTCAATAATTGATTAAATTATATAGTTCTCCTTTTTACTATGATTAAAAGATAAGTCTTCTATGTTTAGATTTCATGGGAGAATAAGTAAATTCTAAAGGTAATTTCTTGCATTTTAGCATTAAAATAATTTGACAAATAATTATAAGCTTTCAAAAAGAAATCAGTTAGGAATTTTTTTTATTGAAAAAAATATTTCGAAGATATGGTTTTTCACTTTTTTATTGCTACTATCGTAATTTGGTTTTATGAATATTAATAATAATTAAGGAGGAAAACAATGAAAAAATTATTACTAATTTCGTTAACAATGTTAATTTGTGTTGGTTTATTCGCCGGGAAGTATCCTGATGCAAAGATTCCAGCACCAACTTATGAGCTATCGCCTACAGCAAGCTACACTGGTGTTACTGCCCCTAATAGAGATACTTGGGATATTCTTAACGTATTCGATTGTTCAGCGCCATCTCATCCTGGAACGGAAACGGATGGAATTAATATCTACACAACAGCTTGGAATGCCGGTGCCTTCTCTCGCTATGAGATGGATGGAACCTATCTAACAGATTTTACTGTTGGAGGAGTTTCTAATATAAGAGATATGGCTTATGATGGGACATATTTTTATGGAAGTCCTGCTACAATGACAATCTATATTATGGACCTTGCAAATGAATCTCTTATTGGTACAATTCCCGTTAGTTGTGCTGGACTTACCGGTGTACGTCACATTGCCTTTGATCCTGAACTGGATGGTGCTAATGGTGGATTTTGGGTAGGAAACTGGAATGAACTAGGAGCTATTACAATGTCTGGTGCCCAGATTTATGGCAATATTAGTCCTACTATCCTAAGTCTTTATGGTAGTGCCTATGATGAGTGGACAGATGGCGGTCCTTACCTATGGGTGTTCTCTCAAGAACCTAATCCTGCTGCGGTAATTCATCAATTTGAGATAGCCACTCAAACTTTTACAGGTGTAACTCATGATGCTTCTGATATTCCTGGTTTCATTGCCGGAAGTATTGCCGGTGGTTTGGCTACTTATGTAAATGATGATGGTCTCTTTGTTATGCTTGCTAACATTCAGCAATCTCCTAATATTGTTGGTGTTTACGAAATTGCAATCACAGCTGATCCCGCTGCTCCAGGTGCTCCTACAGATGTAGTAGTAACACCAGATGCTGGTGGAGCTTTGGAAGCTGATATTGATTGGACTTGCCCCAGTGTATCAGTTAACGGTGATCCCCTAACTGATTTAGATGAAATGCGGGTTTATAGAGATGGAACTTTGATCTACACAGATACTTCACCTACAATTGGTGGAGCAGGTTCTTATCTTGATCCAATTGTTCCAGCTGCCGGATTTTTCAGCTATTCTGTTGTTGGATATAATGATTTAGGTGAAGGTATTCCTGTCTCTGTTACTGTATGGGTCGGAGAAGATGTTCCAGATGCAGTAACTGATCTGATTCTAACCGATATAAGCACCGGAGACCTAGCCGCACAATTAGATTGGATAAATCCAACTACTGGATTGCATGGTGGTTATTTCACAGGAGTTCTCGGTTATGATATTGAGCGTTCAGATGGTGCAGTTTTTGTAGTAACCGGTTCTACAACACAATGGATTGATAACACATTAGTAAGCCCGGGAGTTTATTCCTATACAGTAACACCTTTTAACGCTTCGGGTTCAGGACCTTCAACTACTTCTCCACAGGTTGGAATTGGTGTTTCTATTATCCAGATTGGTAATGCTGAAGTAGATGATTATCAGATTCCTATGAACCTTTTTTATATGGATAGCATGACAGAAACAATTTACCTGCAGGAATGGATCGGCACCGATATGCTTATCAATACCATTTCTTATCATGCTAACACTACAACTACTATTCCCAACGATTTCATACTGGAAGTCTGGATGGGAGAAACTCAGGAAACAACTCTTTCTGCTGGCTGGATAGAGGGATCACAACTTACACAAGTATTTGTCGGTACGGTTACTGTTCCAGCAGGAGAAAGCTGGGTAGATTTCCCGCTTGATACAGCTTTCGAATATGAATATAGTGGGAACCTGGTTGTAATGATCATCCGAGAAGATGACGAGTATTTCTTAACTACCGATTTTTGGAAAACAACCGAATCCGGTACTGCTTTCCGAACCCGTCTTGATTTTACAGACAATTCCGGTGGTCAGGCTTATCAAGGTCTTACCGGACCATTTACAAGTACAATGGAAAAATCTACTTATTCCGACATCCGTTTCTATTATTCCGCATTGGAACATGGAGATGTTGAAGGTGTTGTTACAGATGCTGTAACTTCCAATCCGATCGATGGAGTAGAAATATTTGTAGGTGCATTTGGTCCTGCTACTACTAATGCTCTGGGAGAATACCTGCTTGAAGATATAGTTATAGGAACTCATGAAGTAACAGCCTTTAAAGATGGTTATTATAACTTTGTAGGATCAGTAGAGGTTCTCACCAATCAGGTTGTTCAATATGATTTTGTAATGGATCCTTTTGAATTTGCAACACTGGCTGGTAATGTAACAGATGTAGATACAAGCCTTCCTATTGAAGATGCTGAGATATATTTGCTCAGTGTTCTTGGCTATGAATACTGGGTTACAACAAATGCCAGTGGAGATTATTCTATAGTAGATGTTATTTCAGATACTTACGATATTACTTGTACAGCTACTATGTATATTCCTCAAACTGTACAGGATATTGTTTTTGATACCGGTGCAAACATAATCCAGGATTTTGCTCTGGAGATATCGATTTATTACTTTAGTGATTTTGAAGATAATGATGGTTATCTTCTAAGTAGTGATCCCACCGGTTGGGCATGGGGTACACCAACTTCCGGACCTGGAACAGCCCATTCCGGATCAAATGTATGGGGAACAGTTCTTGGTGGTAATTATGCGAATGGTGCTGATTGGACGTTAGAGACTACAATCCCTGTGGGAGTTGTGTCCACTGCTTACATGCTGGATTTCTGGCATTGGTATGATATCGAAGCAAGCTATGACGGTGGTAATGTCAAGATATCAACTGATGGTGGATCTTCCTGGAATGTAATTGTACCTTTAACAGGTTACACCGGTGTTGCAAATACATCCAATCCATTAAACGGTGAGGAGATTTTCTGTGGACATGATCAGGGATACTGGGAATTTGTAGAATTCGACCTTTCAGCCTTTGTTGGAGAGAATATTCTGGTAAGATGGCACTTTGGGTCAGATAGTTCCGTAATATATCCTGGTTGGTATATTGATGATGTGACAATCAGTGATGGTGGTGCACCAGATCCAGGATACATCGAAGGTACTGTAGAAATTGCAGAGGGTGCTGGGAATGTAGAAGATGTAGAAGTTGAAGCTGGTGGTGTTATTGTCAATCCACTTGCAAACGGAACATATTCTATTGAACTACAACCTGGAACTTATGATGTGACAGCTACTCTTGACGGATATGACACAGAAGTAATAGAAGATGTCCTTGTTACAGAAGGCAATGTTACAACTGGAGTAGATTTTTCACTTGTTACAGATGGAGATGAAATTATTATAGTAGCGACAAAGCTTGATAATAACTATCCAAATCCATTTAATCCTGATACAAATATTAATTACTCAATTAAAGAAGCTGGTTATGTTACAATTGAAGTTTACAACATAAAAGGACAGCTTGTTAAAATACTTGTTAATGACATGAGAGAAACAGGTAATTACACAGCAGTCTGGAATGGTACAGATAGTTCTAGCAAGTCTGTAGCTAGTGGTGTATACTTCTACAAAATGAAATCAGGAGACTACACTGCAACTAAGAAAATGATCCTGATGAAATAGGAGTTAGCTGTTAGAAATTAGCCCTTCAGCGAGAGTTGAGGGGCTTTTTTATTTTCTGATGAAATAAGGGAATTTAGCCCCGACCGAATAATGGGAGGGGCAACTTTTCATTCCTTTGAAATACTAACACAAATATTTTGTTTATGTGTTATCGGAACGCCCCGAGAGACAGGAGCGTTTTTTTTGTAGAATTAATTCTACAAATTGATCGAAACACTAAATAAATTATTTAAAAATATTTACAAGAAAATCATTTGACATGTTCAGTATAAAAACCAACTGATGACGTTGTTAGGGAAGAGTAAATATTTGTTGTTTTTTTAGAATAATTTTGTATGTGGATTATAATTGAAAAAAATTATTAATTTCGAAAACTAAATTGAACTATTACTATCAAATTTTATGGATTCTCATTCCAAACCGTTAATATCGAATTTATAAACTTTAGTTCGTCAACCAAAATTATTAAGGAGATCTTATGAAAAAGGGAATAATTATTTTATTAGTATTAATATTCACAGTAAGTTGGGCATTTGCTTTTAATCCTCCACAAGATGTAGTTGTGGACGAAGTAACAGGTACTATATCCTGGACTGAACCAGCAAGCAGTGCCATTTACTGGCTGGATGACATGGATTCTTACACTGCAGGGGAATACCTGGCTCTGCAATCTGATGATTGGACTACCTGGAGCGGAAGTCCCGGTGGTTCTGAAGACGGCTATGTGGTAGATGAACTTGCTTTCAGCGGATTAAATTCTGTGAAGGTGGAGGGTTCAACTACCGATCTTGTTCACGAATTTGGCTTGTTTACCAGTGGGGTTTATGAAGTGAGCATGATGATGTATATCGAGCCGGGATATGGCGGGTATTATAACTTGCTGCATTTCTTCAACGGTGCCAGTTCCGAATGGGGCATGGAAGTTTACTTCAGTTCTTCCGGAACAGGAGATCTTTGTGCCACCATGCAGAATGTTATTACCTTCTCTCATCCGGTAGGGTCATGGTTCGAAGTGTTGTGTATCATAGATCTGGATGCAGATTGGGCAGAATATTATGTAGATGGTGTCTTTGTTTATGAATGGCAGTGGAGTATCGATACGGTAGGTGTTCCGGGTTCCTGTGAATTCGGTGCAATAGATATATTTGCTTATGCTCCAGTCGGTGATACCCCCATGTTCTATTGCGATGATGTGATGATCAACGAAGTTATAACTCGTGACCTTTCAGGCTATAATGTATATCTTGATGATATGGTAACTCCTATTGCATCAGTTGGTACTGATGTATTTGAATTCACATATGAATCTCTGGTAAATGGACAAGAATATATAGCTGGTGTTTCAGCCGTTTATGATGATCCGGGTGAATCTGAGATAATTGAGGTTACTTTTATCTATGAAGGAACAAATGCAGGAAATGTTATTGTAGCAGCTACGCAGCTTAATAGCAACTATCCAAATCCATTCAATCCAGTTACAAATATTTCTTACTCAATTGTAGAAACTGGTAATGTAACAATTGAAGTCTACAACTTAAGAAGTCAGCTTGTTAAAACACTTGTTAATGATGTAAAAGGAACAGGTGACTATACAGCAACCTGGGATGGAACAGATAATTCTAACAAGTTAGTATCAAGCGGAGTATACTTCTACAAAATGAAGACCAGCAATTATACAGCAACTAAGAAAATGATCCTTATGAAATAGGAGTTAGCTGTTAGAAATTAGCAGTTAGAAATTAGCCCTTCAGCGAGAGTTGAGGGGCTTTTTTGTTTTCTGATGAAATAAGGGAATTAGCCCCGACTTTTTCTGGGAGGGCAACTTCTCTTCCTGATGAAATAGCAGTAAACAATTAGCAGTTAGCAATTAGCCCCGGTTCGCCGGGGTTTTTTTTGTAGGGTCAATTCTCCGAATTGACCAGAAATCTATTAGACGATTAAGGGTAAAAAAGTCCCTATAAAAATAGTTTAATTGAATTTAACTGAATTATTTTTCTTGGATAGCTTCAAGATTTTTCAGGTTTTGCTTTACCTTAACAAAATCTGGCCAGATATTAAGTGCGATCTCATAATTTATTTTTGCTTTTTCTAAATCTTTGTTCTTAAAATAAGCATCACCCAGAAAGTTATATGTTTTTGCTATCTCTTTGTCTTTTAGTAACATTTCTTCAAAAATTTTATTGTCATAATTTTCAAATTCGATAGGGCTCGTTAATAATAACTTTACTGCTTTAAGAATTTCAGGTTCTTCATGAGATGATATTTCTACACTTCTCAGCATTCCATAGTATGAGTTTTGTAATGTAAGTTTATTGGCCAATGCCTGTTTGAATGCTTTAATAGCCAAATCCCATTCTTGAAGCCTCAAATATAAGTCTCCTAAATATTGATATGAGTATATTGATATAGGATAAGGACTTATCTCTGCAGATTTCAAATAATATTCTATTGCTGAATTAATAACACCTTTCCGTTTATACAATTCTGCTAAATTGTAATAATTTGTGTGAATATTCTCATTATCAATTTTAAGGAGAAATTTAAATATCATTATTGCATCATCATAAAGTTTAAGTTTAGTATAAGCTATCGCAAGATTACCATATGCATCAATAAGATCTGGTTGTATTTTAATTGCTCTTCTATATTGGGAAACAGCTGCCTTATAATACCCTTTTTTTAGTAATCTATCACCTGCTTTTTGGTTAACCAATGCTTCAGTCAACTTTCCCGGAGATGAAATGTCAACTAGCCATTTAGGTTGTGCTAAAGAGATTATACCAAATAAGATCAACATTCCCCAAATGGAGGACAAAGAATAACGAATGAATTTATTTTCAGAATTCTCAGTGCTCTTTTTAGCAGGTATTGTGGATGATGAAGAGGACATTATAACCTTCCTTTTTTAATTGATTATATTTTTTACACGCTTCTGGAGTGCTTAAAATAATTACCTGAAGTGGTTTCATTGTATCTAGATTAAAAATAAAATGAGGTTTCAGCTTTTTGGGAAAGCCATTTCCACCCAAACCATCTCTTCCACTTCCTATTAACAGAATATTACTTGCATAATGACCAATTGTATTTATGTCTCTTGGATTAAAATCATGTTTTTTATCAACAAAACGGAAAAAACCATTCTCAAAGATCATAATATCCAAGAATGGCAATGGGATTCCTTTGTATACAGTTATTCCATAAGAGTTATGGATAATACCTTCTTTGTAATATTTAACAATGAAGAAACCTTGAACAAGAATATAGATAATTAATAAGCAGATAAAGATTCGTTTGAACATATTCTTTTGTGAAAGATGAAAGATGAAAAAGAAAATTAAGAAAAGTACAACTGAGATGAAAATTGAATATCCCAGGTATTCTATATCGGTTAATTGTGATGAAACAGAAAGTAATATTAATGTAAATATCGTTTCAAGAAAAAGAACAGAGAAGGGATTTTTGAAATAATCCTTTATCTTCTTCTCTCTGATCTTCCAAGTTTGTTTAATGATCTCACCTTTATTGATCACAAAATTAATAAAAAACATTCCGATGATAGTTCCCCACATATCTTTTCCAATATCACCAATATCAAATATTCTATTGGAAATATGTATTTGAATAAACTCATCAAATGTTGAGATTAAGATAGCGGATATAAATGTTAGTAAAATGATCCTTGCATCAGACTTGTTCTTCGATTTAAAATATCTATAAGCTATATAAGAAAATATTCCATAAGCAAAGTAATGCCAGTTATGCTGTAATTCATAAAACTTATGATTAAAATAAAAATCAGATAATTTCTGCCCTATAATCATTAATAAAAAAGTTATCAATATTGAAATGATCCTGAATCTGGAAAAATTCTTTAGATTTATTATTATTAATGTAATTAAAAATATAAGTGCTAATATCACAACATACGGTATATCTATTCCCAAAAATTCAAAATAGTATAATGAAAGTTTACCAATGAAAGCTTGAAGATAATTTTGTAACAATAAAAATGGGGTTGCAACTAATAGCATTACATATAAAATAAGATTAACTAATGGAGAATAGGACTTCTTTTTTTTACGCATATTTCTTAATTATCTCCTTAATATTTTGCAAGTACAAATATAATTTTGTACTTTTAACTTCTAATAAGTACAATAAAATTATAATTTTATTTTTGTCATGTTTTTTATTCTTTCAAAGACTAAAGTTATGGATAATCAATTGGTAGATTATTTGAACTTGACACAAGAACATAGATAAATAATTAAAAATAAAGAATATCATATTTAGGAGTAAAAATGAAAAAAATAATTGTTATTATAATTTTATTATTCGTTGGAGTATTGCTACTATCGCAACCAATTATAGAATTTGAAACATTAAAGTACGATTATGGTAGAATAAAGGAAGAAGCGGGACCGCATAAGGTTGACTTTAATTTTTTTAATACAGGAGATGAACCATTTCGTATATTAAAGGTCACAGCTGGTTGAGGATGCACTGCTCCCAGTTGGTCAACTGATGAAATAGAACCGGGGAAGACAGGCGTTATATCTGTTCAATTTGATTCCAATAACAGACCTGGAAGCTTTAGCAAATCAATTAAAGTTTTTACGAGTATTGATAACAAAATCATTAGATTAATAACTAATGGTTATGTAATAGGAACACGAGGTAAACTAAGAAAAAAGATCGGGCCATTAGATACGAATAATGATCAAATTAATTTTGGAAGCGTGTTCCTTAGTTCGAGCCAGACAAAAAAGATCAAGATCCACAATACACAAGAAGATACAATGTATATCTCGTTTGTGAACGATTTTGATGATATTGAAATTAAGATCGAACCAGCTATATTATACCCTGCAAATTATGGAGAGTTAATAGTTCATTTTAATCCGGAGAACAGAAATTTCGGTAAAATTTCAGATATGATTCTATTAAACATCAAATTTGCAAATAAACAACACTTAGGGGAATTGATCTTTAATGCAAATATTATTGAGGATTTTTCAGCATTAACACCGGCAGAAAAAGCGAATCCTCCAATAATATCTGTAGATAATAAAACACTTAATCTTAAAGATCTGAATCCTGAAGAATTAAGAACAGAAGTGATTGAAATTGAGAATAAGGGAACGAGAGATCTATATATTCGAAATATACAAACAAGCGATGAAGGATTTTCAATTGTTCCCTCAAAATTTGTTGTAGGTCCTGGCAAGAAAAAATCTTTTAATATTACTGTTACGCCCAATCATGGAGTGAGCAAGATAAAATCCATAATAACAATCATCTCAAATGATCCTGAACATAGCATTATAGGTTTTACAATAATTGCAAAAGTAAATCAACCGGCAGAAGTTTCCTCTAAAAATATGTTAAATGAAATTAATATAAAAATAGCTAACAGCATATTACAAAATTCAAAAGGGGAAAATGATCTTGTAATTCTTGATATTCGAACTGAAGATGAATATAACAATGGCTGCATAGAAGATGCTGTAAATATAAATTTCTATGATTCAAATTTTAAGAAGATAATTAAATTAATGGATAAGCAAAAAACATATTTGGTCTATTGCCAGTCAGGTATTAGAAGTAAGAAAGCAGTTGAACTAATGAGTAAAATGGGTTTTAGAAAGATCTATCATATGCATGAAGGTATAGAAGGTTGGAAAGCTCAGCGTTTGAAATTGATAGACCCTGATAAATAAATTTAATAATTGTTAGGGAGAAGTTTTTTCTAATTATAGCCGTAAAATACTGGGCAATAAATGTGTTTTATAAAGTCTTGAAGTTAAAAGAGATAGAGGAGTACATAGATAATTTGGAATTCAATTCATGATGACGTAACTGCCTGATATTAAGGAAGATAAGAAAATATTTATCGTTTTATATTTACAAAATAAAAGAAATTATGAAAATAAAGTAATTTAGAATTTTATTAGAAAAAGATTTGACAGATTCATCTGAAAAATCAACAAATGGCGTTATTATAAAAAGAAAATGATTGTTTGATGTTCTTAAAAGTAATTTTTTAGAAAGGATAATTAGATGAAAAAGAAGAACGCTAATATCGAAAACCAAATTGACCAATTACTATCGAATTCAAGAGTTTTTATTTCAAATCGTTAATATCGAATTTATGAATTTTAATCGTTAACCAAAATTATTAAGGAGATTTTATGAGAAAGGGGATAATTTTTATATTGGTATTGATGCTAACAGTGAGTTTGGCATTTGCGGAAAATGCCACAAATCTGTTACAATATGGAGAGAGTAATGTTAATCGTGATGGAGTGACCAAAGAAAACTCTAACCACTTTACTACGCGTGATATTTTGCTCGATCAACAACCAAACCAGGTTAATGGTTTGTTTTGCGATGCATCATATACTCAGGTTATAGCCGAGAACTTTATTCTAGGTGCAGATATGACTATTGAAGGATTGGTGATTTGGGGTGGAAACTATCCGAATAACATTCCTATGGCTGATGACTACTTAACAGTAGCTTTCCATACTGATGCTGCTGGAGCTATCGGCACAATGATCTCAACAGAAGTAGATGTACCTTATACTAAATCCCAGACAGGTGTCCAGCTCTTTGGAGTTGATGAGTGGATATATACGCTTACACTCGCAACACCAGTTGATCTAACTGCTGGAACGTATTGGGTAGAATTCTACAATACAACAGGAGGACCTTATCCTACTGTTGATACTTTCTTCTGGGAAACAGGTGATGTTGACCCTGTGAACGGTATTGTTGGAAGTGCTTGGGCAACTGTAGCACCAGGAAGTGGCTGGAACTATGATTCAGGCACAGATTTATCCATTCAGGTCTTAGGATCTGGTGGTGGTGGTGATTATTGCGATGCAACAACATCATTTGAAGATGAATATATTGGTAATGTATTATGTGTTGAGATAGACAATACAACCGGCTGGCAAGGTGGTGTTGCAGATTATACAGCTATGTCTGCTACTATTGAAGTCGGCGGTTCTGCGGATATATTAGTAACTAATGGTGGCAATGCATATTCTTCTGACGCAGTTAGCTGTTTTGTTGACTGGAATAATGATTATGTTTGGGAATTAGGTGGAGACGAAGAATTTATTTTAAACAACGATGGTACTGGTGCATTTTTTGATGGAGTAATCGCTGTTCCAGCCGGAACTTCTTTAGGCTTGCATAGAATGAGAATCAGAATGGTTTATTTTTCTGTTCCTGATCCATGTGGAGATTCTACTTATGGAGAAGTTGAAGACTATACAATCAACGTTACTGCGGGTGGTCCTGTAGGTGATACTTGCGAAAGTGCTGAAGTTATTGGTGAAGTTATAGATTATCCTTTTGATACATCAACAGCTTCTCCAAGTGTATTTGGTGGTGGATATATCACCAGTAATGACCTATGGTTTGAATTTACAGCTCCTAGTGATGGTAGTGCTTATTTTGGAGTTTGTGATAGTGGTTTTGACACATATATAGTGCTTTGGGGAGAATGTGACCCTGCTACAATGATTGCTGAAAATGATGATTCATGTGGTTTACAATCTGAACTTTTTGACATTCCAGTGGTAAGTGGTGAAGATTATTATCTCCAGGTTGGTGGATATAGCACAAGTAACGGAGCGGGTGTTTTAGATATAATATTTACATCTTCCGGTCAACCGATCATTGGTGTAACTCCAATGTCTATTACTGAAGAACTGGAGCCAGATGAAGTTGTTGTAGTTCCTGTAACTATTGAGAATACAGGTACAACAGACCTTACATTTGCTATTACGGTTGTAGAAACTTCACTTTTAGCTAGAGTTCCTGCTGCTAATCATGTTTCTCCAATTTACGATCCGGCTAATAATGAATCGGATCCGATGATTGTAGAACTTGTAAAACCAAATTTAACTGATGATCTCTTCGATCTCCA
>JAGLPW010000131.1 GCA_023137125.1 Candidatus Cloacimonadota bacterium
CGGTTAATATCACCCTTGGAGATAAGTTGGAGATCATCAGCAATGAGCCAGGGAATTACCACGCTAAGTTACATTTTGCTTTCTTTGATGATGAGGTTTACGGTTCTTCATCTCCTAGTTCCGGTGGGAATCTACACTATGCTGCAATTGATCTTGAATTTCAAGAACAATGGATTGGTCCAGTTTCAATAAATGAAGAAACTGTTCAACATCCAGATGTTCATCTTTCCAATTATCCTAATCCTTTCAATCCAACCACAACTATCTCATTTAATCTCACCACAGAGAATACGAAGCTCACAGAGATTAAAATTTACAATATAAAAGGACAAAAAATAAAAACACTTATTAGTGCGCAACTATCAGCCGGTCAGCACTCAGTTATTTGGGATGGAAAAGATTCCAATGATAAGCAAGTGGGGTCTGGAATATATTTCTATAAAATGAAAACAAGTAATTTTCAACAAACAAAGAAAATGATATTATTAAAATAGGAGAGGAAAAATGAAAAGAATTATTATTGTTGTATTTGCTTTGCTGATTACAATATTTGTTTTTGCCAATGATTTTATGAAGCCTGCTCAAATTGCAATCGATGGTCAATATCAAATTACACATATAGGAACAAGAACCGGACACAGAGAACAGGACCCAGCTCCCGAGTATTCATTCATTCTTAATGGTAATGGTGATCCTACCACTTTTCTAACAAACTCTTATTATGATTATATGCCGTATAGTTACAATGGCCATAATGTAAGAATTCAACCGGAAGTTTCAATGCCTAATGGTTACACTGCAGATGGGGTATACATCACTTATATGCGTTCCGAAACATCCGTTGTTGGATTTGATCGACAAGCACATTTCAGCTATATTTTACAAAACGGATTACTTGGAGTAAGTGATAATATTAACTCAGATGTCGTTCGAGAGGGTTTTACATCTTGTGCTATTGATCCCTATACCGCTGATCCATTCTCAGTTTGGCATTCTATTATAGAACCTGATGGGTCATATGATAGTAATATGTCATATTATTTATATCATGCAGTTGGTGCTGAACAATGGAGAATACCATTTATAGTTATTGATAATCCTGAAATTAGTACACCTTTTACAGGACATAATGATGATGAATTTATCTGGCCCAAAATTCATATTGGACCTTCTCCAATTCCTGATCATCGAAGGCTTCATGTTTATGCAAATAATTATACATCTAATTCTACAGGTAATAATAATAATAATATAATCTATTTATTTGCTGATTTTCATTCTGAAGAACTTTTTAATTGGACTTCTTTCGATTGGGTTGTGCAATCATTTCCATATTTTGATGAACTGCATTATAATGATATTGCCAGAATAAATAAGGATATGATCGTCAGTGAGGATGATGGGAAAGTTGTTTTCTTTGGTAATGTTGCAGATTCATTGTTTGCTTTGTACAGTGATGACTATGGGGAAACTTTTACAAAATATTCGCAGCAATTATTGCAGGAACTTCCCAACTTACTACTTAGTAATGGGCAACCAATGTTCGGTGATGAGGATTGGTTTGCTCTTCCATCTAACGATTTAACACATTATAATGGTATATTTACAGATGAAAATACAAAAGTACAGTGGATGAGCGGAGTTAATTATAATTCACAGGGAAATATTAATAACGGTACCTATTTCGCCTATTATATTTATCCAAAAATATTTACTTTCGATACTGATACTGGTGAATTCAGTTTTTATGATATAGATATTCAAGATACCGATCCTGGAGATGATCATTTAGCAGTTGCTTATGATCTGAATGATGATGGCTTGATCGATGATGAGAATTACTTCCCTGTAAGCAGTCCAAGTTGGTTCTTTAACTCAGATAGTGGGTGGCAAGATTCTTATTATCATGAAAGTAATAGCAAAATGAGCTCCAACTGCAACTGGGTTGTATGTGTCTGGCATGATAGTGCAAAACTCCAAAATGCATATTTTCAACGACCTGGTTATGAAGGATGGGTAGAACAACCTGAGATCGCAATTGTAATTTCAGATGATAATGGTGAGACCTGGTCGGATATCAGATACATCAATGCTAACCCCAATGATGCAGTTATCGACACAACTTATCATTATGAGGGTAATTATGCACCGGAATTTGAGGGTATGCTTCCAGTAAATGTTACACTCGGAGATAAATTAGAGATAATAAGTAATAACACTGGTAACTATCATGCAAAACTTCATTTTACTTTTATGGATGATGGTGATTATGGCTCAGCTGCTGGTCCAACTTCCAATGGTGGTGAATTTACAAATAGTGCACTCCGGTATGCTGCAATTGACCTTGAATTCCAGGAAGAATGGATTGGTCCAGTTTCAATAAATGAAGAAACTATTCCACATCCAGATGTTCAACTTTTCAATTATCCCAACCCTTTCAATCCAACTACAACAATCTCATTTAATCTAACCACAGAGATCACGGAGAACACAGAGCTTTCAATTTACAATATAAAAGGGCAAAAGATACAATCACTAATCAACGAGCAACTTCCACCCGGTCAGCATTCAATAGTTTGGAACGGGAAAGATGCCAATAATAAGCAAGTGGGGTCTGGAATATATTTCTATAAATTGAATTTTAATGGTAAAACACATGCTGTGCGGAAATGTCTACTACTGAAGTAATTAATGAAGTAAGAATCATTAAAAAAATAACATCAGCCCCGAAAAATCGGGGCTGTTATTTTGTGAAATAAGGATTTATACTATTTTATTTTTCTATGTAAAGTTCGTATGTTAACATCAAGTAATTTTGCTGCTTTAGTTTTATTGCCATTAGTTATTTCAATAGCATTTTGAATAATATCATATTCATATTCTTGCAACATTGTTTTTAAAGAACTAATATTTTCAATTTGCGGCTGTATAAGATTATTGGGAATATTATTTTGTAATTGAATTAATAATTGTTCCAATTGGATAACATTACTGGCTGTTGTAATAACAGCTCGATTAATAACATTTTTCAACTCGCGAACATTTCCCGACCAATGATAATCTAATAATAACTTCATTGCTTCAGAGCTAAATCCTGAGATTTTTTTTTTATATGTTCTATTAGCAGTAAGTAAAAATTCTTGTACAAATAGTGGAATATCGTCTTTTATTTCGGAAAGAGGAGGAAGGAATATTTGAAATTCATTTAACCTATGATAGAGATCTTCTCTGAAATTTCCCAGCTTGATCTCTTGCAGAAAATCCTTATTGGAAGTTGCTATAACTCTGATGTCGATATTCCTTGGTTTGGTTCCACCGATCCGAGTTGTTTTTTTTTCTTCTAATACGCGTAATAGCTTTGCTTGGCCCTGAATGGGCATGTTTGTGATCTCATCTAAAAGTAATGTTCCGCCGTTTGCTTCTTCAAATTTTCCTGCTTTTGAAGACAATGCACCTGTAAATGCTCCTTTTTCGTATCCAAATAACTCACTTTCTACAAGTGTATCTGGAATAGCTCCGCAATCTAAGGCAACAAAGGGTCTTTTTTCTTTCATACTCTTTTTATGTATTAGATTTGCAAAGACCTCTTTTCCCGTTCCACTTTTCCCTTGAATTATTATACTCATATTTGTAGGAGCAATTAGATCGATCTGATTTAATATTCGTTTTATTGATGGGCTATTCCCAATTACTAAATTACTCTTTTTAAAGTATAATTTTTTCTTAAGATCATTGATCTGTTGATTTAAGTCCCCTGTTTTCAAAGCTCTTTTGATGGATATCAGAAGTTCATCCTGATCAAATGGCTTTCTTACATAATCGTATGCTCCTAACTTGATTGTATCTATTATGTTCTTTATGCCTCTGGTTCCGGATATCATTATTACAAGCGTTTCCGGATCAATTTCTTTTAACTTTTTAAGAATAGAAATTCCATCTTCTCCAGGAAGATGAATATCTAATAGTACAATATCAGGTTTACATGAGTTAAATTTACTTATAACTTTTTTACCATCAGAAACAAGAAAAGTTTGATAACCATGTTCTCTTAATATACTGGAAATGAGTAATTGAGTATCTTGATTGTCTTCAACAATTAAAATGGAATGCATATATTTTGTACCCCTCTTCAAAATAAATCATCATTTAATTTAAAAAATATATAGTGACAAAAATGTCAAACATTAATATTTGCTCGTAATGATTATTAATAAAAAACAAAACCGTGAATAAAGTATAGGACCTCATTTACGGTGAAATTAGAAAATGTTTTTTATTATTAAAACTATTTTACAATTATGAAGAATCTTTATCGGTTAGATCTATATTTCTGCTGCGGAAGCCATAACCCATTACATCATTAACATCAGTTAACAGCACAAAAGCCTTTGGATCAATATCTTTCACTATATCACGCATCATCGCCACTTGCCTACGGTTCATAGCACAGAATAAAATATTAAATTCATTCCCGGTATAACCACCCTGCGCTTTAAAAAATGTAACACCACGTCGAATTTTATCATATATCTTCTCTTTGATCTCATTATTCTTATCAGAAATGATATATACACCTTTTACATAAGGTAGACCCTCACTAGCCAGGTCTGTTAATTTAGTTGTAATAAATAGATTTACGTAACCCCAAATTATTAGTTTCATATCTTTGAATACAATTCCAATCGTCATGATTATTATTGTCTCTACAACCCAATATCCCATACCAATAGAAATTCCGGTTTTCTGTTTCAGGAAAGCCACAGGAATATCTGTTCCTCCGGTAGAACCACGGAAACGAAAGATTATCCCCAAACCTAAACCTAATAAGACAGAACCAGTAACTGCAGATAAATAGATGTCTTGAGGTGACAGCATCGCATAGATCTCTTTACCATGATCTATAAATGTATAAGGTGCAAGATCTTTAATAATGCCCAAATTATATAAGTTTTTTAAACTGAGAAGGTCGGATAGTATCGATGTTGTGAACATTCCAAACAGAGATCGAAGTCCAAACCGTTTTCCCAAGAACATAAAACTCAAAATGAATAACGGGACATTGAACATTATCATTGATACACCTATTGGTATATTGAAAAAGTGAAACAATATCTGCCCTAAACCGCCAATACCGCCAGGTGCTATTTTGTATGGAACCAGGAACCATGAATAGGCTATTGCAAACAATATAGATCCTGCAATTATTCCTAAATGCTGAATAAGATTTCTCTTTAATTTTTTATCCATTATCAACCTCTTAAAAAGCGCAATTTATTTTCATAGATTATAAGTCAATATTAATATTTCTATTAAATTTATTCTAATCTAGCGTGCTTTGCAACTTACTTCTTATAAAACATTTAACGATTTGCATAAGAATATTATCTTGACGTAGAAACTTGAGTAATAAAAAATATTTTCTGTAACAAAGGAGGAAACTTGTTTACTGTTAATATTAAAATAGATGGAGAACATTATAAGAAGATCGCTTTTGCAAAACCATTAGATATTCAGAAAATTCTAATAGAGAACATAGAAAATGATGAACATATAATAGCCTGTAAAATCAATAATAAATTTGCAAGTTATGAAACTGTAATAAATTCAGAAACAATATTGGAAGGAATTTCCAGATCTACTACAACAGGTGATGCTATATATAAAAATACATCAATCTTCATTTTATGTAAAGCATTCAACTCAATTTTTAAAAAAGATAAAAAATTAGTTGTAGAGCATTCAATTGGAGATGGGATTTATGCAGAAATTATTAATTATACATTTTCAGAAAAGGAGATCAACAAGATTTCTGTGGAAATGAAAAATATCATAGATAGTAAAATGCCAATTGAAAAAATAGAGGTAACTTCTTCTGAAGCTGAAGAAATATTTACAAAACAAAACCGAGATGATATTCTCAAACACATAAAACATAATACAATAGAGCTTTATAAATGTGGTAATTTCTATGATTATCTGATCGGTCAGACAGCAGACAATACAAACCAAATTCAAGGTTTTGAGATAGTTTATCATGCACCTGGCCTAATACTTAGATTCCCGGATAAACACTCAAATAAAATAAATGGGAAATTCAAACTTTCCAGAAAACTTTTTGCAACTCATCAGGAACATGATAAATGGCTGAGTATTTTGGGTGTTCATTTTGTAAATGCAATTAATATTGCGGTTAAGAACTATAAAATAACAGATCTTATTCAGATTGAAGAAGCACTTCACGAAAAGAAAATAGTTGATATCGCAAAACATATTACTCGTAAAGATGATACTAAACTTGTACTTATAGCCGGGCCTTCTTCATCAGGGAAAACGTCTTTTGCAAAGCGTCTTTCAATCCATTTAAGAGTAAACGGAATAAAACCATACATACTTGGAATGGACGACTATTTCCTACCCCGAAACCAAACACCAAAAAAGGAAAATGGTGATTATGATTTTGAAAACATAAATTCATTAGATCTTGAACTTTTAAATAATGATCTTCAAAAGTTGCTTAGTGGTGATGAAATTGAATTACCAAAATATAATTTCATACGTGGGATTCGAGAAATGAGTTATAAAAAATTACAGTTAAAAGAAAATGAGATTCTTATAATGGAAGGGATTCACGGACTTAATGATTCATTATCCTCATCAGTTCCTTTTAATCAAAAATTAAGAATTTATGTAAGTGCTTTAAATAATCTCAATATCGATGCACACAACCGGATACCGACAACGGATTCAAGAAAGATCAGAAGATTAGTTCGCGATTACAATTATAGAGGGCATTCAGGAGAACAGACATTAGAGATGTGGGATTCAGTGAGAGAAGGAGAAGATCAAAATATTTTTCCATTTCAAGAAAATGCCGATTTTATGTTTAACAGTATATTAACCTACGAACTTGGAGTTCTAAAAAAATATATTTTACCCATTCTGCACTCTATAACAGAATATTCTCCTCATTATACAGAAGCACTAAGATTGTGGAAAACAGTAGAACATATTTATAATATTCCAGATGATGTTGTTCCGACTAATTCCATTTTAAGAGAATTTATTGGTGGCAGTATCTTCAATTATTGATCAAGCTTATCCAGATCATTATTTTCATTTAAGTTGTCTTTAGGAATGATCCTTTCTTGTGTTTTAAAAAACATTGTCTCCAATTTAGAATAGATAAATTCAACAATACCAAAACTTACTCCAAGAACAATCATTATTTTCAATCCATTTAAAAAATAGATTAAAATGAACGATCCCTTTATAGGACTTTTAATAATAATGTGAAGAACCAGATGAACAAGAACATAACCGATAGCTTCTAATATACTAAACGTTATATTTCTTATATATTTAAACCTGAACCAGGTAAATTTGAAGATCAATGCATAAACAGTAAATAGCATGAAAGCATAGATAAGAAGTTGGAATAACCCTCCAACTTGAGCATTCAATGAGGTTTTTCTTATTAGGAAAGCAAATAAACTTGAGATGAAAAAAACTGCAATGAACATATCGAAAGTTCTTAAATATTTTGAACAAAAGAATATGAAACTTCCCAAGATTGAGTAGATTAATAACTGAAATCCAAATTCATTAATATTGAAAATATTCTCATCGAATATCGATCCTACAATAATGCTTATTGAGATTGTTACTACCAGCAATAATACAAGAAAAATAATTTTCTGAAAATTCATAAGTATCCTCCTAATTTACAAAGATCCAATGCACATTAACATTAAAATGTGTACCAGGATGATTAGAATTTGTAAACATTATTTTATTATTGGTCAAGTTGATAGCATCTACGCTAATTTCAAATTTATCGGTTAATTGAATTGTTAAATAAGCATCAAAATTCTGTGTATCATTTCTGAAGATCACTTCAAGATCATCTAATGTATAGGAATAATTGGAATGATAAATATGTTTTACTCCAAGTTTGATAGAATTATTATACTTTAGAAAATATGTAATTTCCAAAAGATCCAACATTTGCCATTCCGGATATGAATGTAAGTTGTAATTATTGTCATCATGAATACAGATGGTTGTTCTTTCATTCTTTAACCACTGTTTTATTTTGATTCCTACGTTTTTTGATATTTTCATGTTTAAAGTATTCTGAACTTCAAAATATTCACCTATAAATTCCTCGATAGTCTGTTGTCCCATTGTAATTTTAGATCTTAATTGATAAGGATTTATCAATATCCCACCACCAATTCTAGATTTAGTTTGATGTTGTAAAAACGTTGGTAAATAATTTGGGAAATATTCATATGATAAAGTACTATATTCTCCAAAAAAACTAAAACCATGAAAGATCTGTTTAATAACTTCAGAATCAAACTGGAAATTATTCTCATCTTGAAAATAACAGGTATTGCCAATATTGAACCCTAAAATATTAGATTCATGATTTCCAGAGAGAATATGAAATGAATTATCGTCGTTGGTAATTAAGGTTGTATCAGGATTTGAATAATTATTAATTGTGATATCTTCAGAGACAAATTCATAGGAAAGGTCAAGTTGATGATTGGGGATCTGAATTTTCTTTTGTGCCAGAACCTGTATAAGATCACGCTCTTTACGAAATTTATCTTCAATTTTGTAATCGTTGTATTTGTATTTTAAACCAAGATCTATAATTTTATTCTCAACAGTAATCGAATATTCATTTTCTTTGTTAAAAGCTGATTCAGTTGAATATGCATAATTATTGATATCTTTCTCACCCGGAAGTGTCTGATCAATCATGCTATTATCAAAGTGAATTCTGGCAAAATCCAGATCATAAGACAGATGCAGGTGAAAGTTCTGGATTACTTCATTCTCATATCCTTGCCATATACCTTTTTCACCAAGATAATCAAGTTGCATATCAAGTTTGGGAATTCCCAAAATACTTCCTTTCATCAAGGAAACCGAAATATTATTCATATCTTTATCACCGAGTCCCATGTAGGTTTCGGTTATTGCCACTGGAAGAGAATATCCATAAGAGTTATAGAAAATATTACCTCTTTTGTAAATTGTTCTAAAAATATTTCTGTTATTCTGAACTGTCTGTAAATTGCCTGTTGCAAATGGGATTTCTGAGAATCCGTTTTTTCTTATTCGTACATTTAGATTAAAAGGTGAGCTTAGATGGAAATTCTCTTTGTATATTAGATGTGGCAGGAAAAGTTGATCTTCTATTTCTCTTTTCTCATCTAGAAAGTTGTTCATTTCAACTAAAAGTAGCCTTGGATCTATTTTTTCCTTTAATGTGTCAATAACTACAGTTTCAATGTTTAGTGTGTCCTGTGCAGTATTTTCTTCCATTTCCGTCTGTGCCCAGATGCTTATTGTTAAAATAACAATTATAATTAATATTAAGGTTCTTCTCATAACCATCCTTTATCTTTATACCATTGATAGGTTTTTTTAAAATTCATTAAATATTCATCATCAAACTTAATATTCAATTTTTCTTTAGATTTAGATGTGTCAACTATCCAATAATCCTCTTTGAATTCTTTTACTTTATCCCTATTTAACACAGGAAATTTCTTTTTGAACATCAAACTGAGAAATTCTAAAAGAGAAGCTATAGGGAAGAGCAGGAATTCAGGGATTCTTATTGTAATAGTTTTTGATTTTATCGCTTCACCAATTAGTTTATGAAGTTCACTGTTTTTTATCATTAGCGTATTAGCTGCAAAAAATGTTTCATTATAAGCATTTTCATTATTTATTGTTCGTTCTATGAAGTCAGTGAGTTCGTCGATATGGATAAGATTGTAATATTTTATTCTAAAACTATTCAAAAAAACAAAATGCTTTTTTACCATTTTAAAAAGTTCTAAAAAATCTTTGTCTCCAGCGCCATAAACAGAAACAGGTCGGATAATTGTCCACGGGATTTTCGCATTCTTACGAATTAAATTTTCAGCAAGCAACTTGCTCTTTCCATACATTGTTACTGGATTTGGGGTGTCTTCTACCTTTTTCTCTAAACTTTCATTTAATGCAGGTCCGGCAACTGCCTGACTGCTTAAAAAAATAAATTGTTTTATGGAAGAATTATTACATATATTTAAAAGAGTTTTCGTTAGATCAATGTTGATCTTCTGGAATGTATCCCATTTGCGAGAGCGGGTTAAGGCAGCAGTATGTATCAGAATTTCTTTGCCTTGTAATAAATATTTAATTTCATCTAAATTACTATAATCAATATAGCTAATATTTTTTTTGCCTTCGATAAGATCGATATCCGAACCTGCTCTAACAAGGCAGGTAACTTCATTGCCACTATTCAAAAGCTTTTTTACTAAAGCACTTCCGATAAATCCATTAGCTCCGGTAATTACAATTTTTTTCATTGATGTTATTCAAAAAATGCAAAAGAATCGGTCAATTGTTTTGTGCATTCTATAACGAGTAATGCACAATCTTAACGATTTATATTAAATGTAAAACTTGACGTTAAATTCCTTTTAAAATAACTTTTCATAAAATTATAAGAAATAAGGTAACAAGGAGTAATAATGAACATTTTATTAATTGGTATTCAAGGATGTGGGAAGGGAACTCAGGCAAAGATCCTTGAGGAGAATTTTGGTTGGAAACATATCACGACCGGTAATCTCCTACGCGAAAATATTGAAAGAAAAACTGAATTAGGACTTACAGCAAAGAAGTTTATGGATAAAGGTGAACTTGTTCCGGATAAATATGTTTTCCAGATTGTTGAAGATGCATTAGCAAATGCAAAGGATGGAACAATTCTGGATGGTTTTCCACGAAATATGGAGCAGTTGAAGTACTTAGAAAAAAACTTCACTATTGATAAAGTTGTACTTTTAGAATTATCTGATGAAAAAGCATTAGAACGCGTTTCATCCAGAAGAAACTGCGTTGATTGTAAAAAGGATTATAACCTTCTTTATAGCAAACCAAAAGTCGACGGGATCTGTGATGCATGTGGCGGGAAGATAGTTCAAAGAGATGATGATCATGAAGCTGCAATAATGAAAAGAATCGAAAAATTCTATGATGATACATCTGATGTGATCTCGTATTTCTCAGATGAAGGAAAACTTATTCGAGTGCAGGCGGATGATCCAATCAATACTATACAAGATAATATTATTAAAGCATTGAATGTTTAGTCTCCATTGTTAATAAAAAAAGAATATGATAGAATCTAAGCGGGATAAAGTTCAAAAAATTGCAATTGTAATTCTTACGCTATTTGCAATTGTAAATATTGAATTACTATTTTTAAAATTAATAAAAATAGATATTTCAATAATAAGTCTGTATACTAGAATCTCAATAATTTTTCTAACTTTATATATAAGTTACAGATTGATAAAAAACGGAGTTACAGTACAAAGACTATTAAATCTTCTACCCGATATCATCTTTATTCTTATAGGTTTATTAATTAAGGATTCAGAAAGAGTTTTTCAATTTTATCTTATTGGACGACAAACATTATCCCTTCTTAATTTAAAATCAGTATCAAATCCTAAAAGTACATTTATAGATAAACTCTCGGATAATCCGCCTGTGCTGGTAATGCTTACTTTCTTTCTTGCGATTTTCATCGGGTCCCTTTTGCTTATGCTGCCGGCAGCTACATCTCAGGGGGAAGAGACTTCTCTATTAGGTGCGCTATTCACTTCCACTTCTGCAACTTGTGTAACAGGGCTGATAGTATATGATACAGGAACACATTTCACCATTTTCGGTCAGATAATTATTCTAGCCCTTATCCAGATCGGTGGATTGGGAATAATGACGATTTCAAGTGCATTTGCAATAATATTAGGGCAAAAATTGAGTTTAAAACGTGAATCTATCATGCAGAATGTTATTGGGGAATCTAATAAACTTGATATGATAAATCTGGTAAAGAATGTTGTTATCGTTACCATTACGCTCGAATTGCTGGGTGCAGTGATCTTATATTTCACTTTTATCTCTAAATTATATCCAATTAATCAAGCTCTATATCATTCTATTTTTCATTCAATTTCTGCTTTTTGTAATGCAGGATTCTGTTTATATCCGGATAGTCTAATGCGCTATTTAGATAATTTTAATATTAATTTTGTTATTACATCGCTAATAATTCTGGGTGGTATTGGTTTTCCTGTGATGAAGGATATTCAAAGAACCATTAAGAATAAATTCCGCTTCAAGAGATTAACTCTTCACTCAAAAATTGTATTATCTGCAACGCTGATCTTGCTTTTATTGGGAACTATTGCTTTCTTTATCTCAGAGTATAATAATGAGATGAAAGGCTTTAGTTTTCCAAATAGATTATTTGCTTCATATTTTCAATCTGTTACAACAAGAACAGCTGGATTTAATACAATGGACACAACAAATTTAAGTAAGGGATCTTCCTTCGTTTCTGGAATATTGATGTTCATTGGGGCATCACCAGGTTCTACCGGTGGTGGAGTTAAAACAACAGCACTTGTAGTTGTATTTATTGCTGTTGTGGCTATGTTCCGAGGGCATAAAGATGTGAATATTTTTAAACGGAAAGTTTCTCAAAACATAATAAAGAAAGTAATGGCACTTGTGGCTGCTTCGGTTGCTTTTCTTGCACTCATGATCTTTTTACTTCTTCTGTTTGAACCCTTTACTTTAGAGAAAACGATCTTTGAGGCAATATCCGCTTTTGGAACGGTAGGACTTTCCATGGGAATAACATCGCGGTTATCTGAGGCAGGAAAGATAATAATTGTGCTGCTTATGTATATTGGAAGAGTAGGTCCACTAACTTTGATGTTTGCAATTTCACAAACAAAAGATAGATCTTACTTTACATATACAGAAGAAAGAATAAGTATTGGTTAAGTAGTGAAGTAATTTAAGATCTCATTACTCAGATAAGATTTATCAGACTTGGATTGAGTGTTTGTGGTTCGTAGCTCGTTCACCATGAACGAGCAATAGGATAAGTGTATTCTTGTGAGAAAAGTAGGTGTTACGTAGCTTGTTCACTCTTGAACGAGCGATTTACGATAATGTGTTTTTCATAGACAAGATTTACCGGTTTTGGGCTGAGTGTCTGTGGTATTTTAAGGAGTAATTATGGCAAAGTTTGCAGTGATAGGACTTGGAAAATTCGGGATGAATGTTGCAACCACCCTTTTTGAAAGAGGTGCGGAAGTAATTGCCATCGATAATGATAAGGCTTTGATAGATGAAATTGCCGGACGTGTTAGTGTGGCGATCCATCTGAACAGTACAGATGAAAAAGCACTAAAGATGAACCGTATACAGGATGTTGATGCAGTAATTCTTGCTATCGGAAATAACATCGAAGTAAGTGTGTTAACAACTGTTTTGCTAAAAAAACTTGGTGTAAGTAACATTTATGCAAAAGTAGACAGCAAGGTTCATGCAAGAATTCTAGAACTTCTGGGAATTCACAATATTATTTTCCCAGAAGAACAAATCGGCAGACAGCTAGCTAATTCTCTTATCTCCAGTAGTGTAATGGAATATGTAGAACTTTCCAGCGGACACAGTGTAGTGGAACTGCTTGTACCCGATGAATGGGTTGGGAAATCTCTGCAACAGCTTGCGATTCCAACGGAAAAAGGTGTTAATATTATTGCCATAAAATATACATCAAAGAGTGTAACTGAAGAAGGCGAGAATGTTATTCGTAATGAAATAAATGATATGCCCGGAGCTAATGATATCATTAATGAAGAAGATGTTATGGTGCTTATCGGACCAAAAACTAAGATAGATGGCTTGATAGAAGAAACAAGTAAAAAAGGATAGAATTATGAGATTATCATTTACGGGAAAGATTAGATTGTTAATAATATTCATGTTTATCGTCGCTTTTCTTCAAGCTGGTATAATTCTACATTTGATCAGTAATTCAAGCAGTTTCAGTCAAGTGAAATTAGATGTTCAGAACACGATTTTTATTGGGTTGTTCATTCAATTTCTTTTAACTCTCGTTATTATTTTTTATGTACCGATTTTTCTTCATAAAGCATTTACTGAGATTCATAATATCATCAAAGATGTTACGCAAGGTATTTATACGATAGATATTGATCTGGACAACTATGAAACAACTATTGATAAAGAATTCTTTGTAGTGATCTCACTACTTAAAGATATGCTGAAATCTATCCTTACATTTGATAAACTGAAAAAAGAGAAAATTATAGAGCATCATAATCGCATTGTTTCTATCCTGAATCTTACAGATGATGGCTTTGTGATTGTAGATATAAAAGGAAATTTTATTTATATGAACGAAAAAGTTACAAATACTTTCCCTGCATTAAGCGATAAATCTAACATTATCGAAGCGAACTTCCCACCTGAAATTGAGAATAATATAAAAAAATATACTTTGAATATACTGAATTCTCACACTAAACAAGAACCGCAGCAGTTCTTCGTACCTTCATTAAAGAGGCATATTGTTCTAAATAGTGCAATGATCCGTGATGCTGCCGGGCAGCCAACAGGTGCAATTATAGCTCTCACGAATCTGGAAAAAAGAAAGCAAAGTAAAGAAGAAGAGATATAATATTACTAAATGAAAATTGAATATCTTGAAGACAAAAAACAAAGGATCGATAAATATATTGTAAGTTTAGGACTGGAAGAATTATACTCTAGATCTTATATTGATAAGCTTTTACAGGAAGAGGCAATACTGGTTAACGGCAAGCCTGTAAAAAAAAATTACAAACTTTCTCATTCAGATATTATAAAAATAGAAGTTCCTCAAAAGAAAGAATTGGAGATAAAACCACAGGATATTCCAATAGATATTATTTGGGAAGATGATGATATTGCAATTGTAAATAAACCTGTTGGATTAATTGTTCATCCGGGAGCTGGTGTACAAGATGGAACACTGGTAAATGCCTTGTTGTTCCATTTTAACAAAAAGCTGTCTGTTCAGCACGATCCGCTAAGACCCGGTGTTGTTCACAGACTTGATAAAGATACAAGCGGACTTATAATTGTTGCAAAGAACGATAGAGTTCATTCTCTGCTCTCACGAATGTTTCAAGAAAGGACAATAAAGAAAACATATCTTGCAATAACAGTGGGAGTTCCTTCAAAAGCAGAAGACACCATTAGAACCTTGATTGGAAGAAGTAAGAAAGATAGAATAAAAATGACGGTTACTACAGATGGCAGAGAAGCAGTTACACATTACAAAATTATTAAATATTTTGATTTCTTCTCGCTGGTGGAAGTTGAACTGGAAACCGGTAGAACCCACCAGATCCGTGTTCATTTCTCGCATATAAACTGCCCGATATTGGGAGATAATACTTATTCAACCCTGAAACGAACTCTCAGTATAGTGCCATTTCATTATCAGAAAAAGGTGAAATACCTGTTAGCAAATCATCTAAAGAGACAAGCTCTTCATGCTTATAGATTGGAATTCGAACATCCGATCACTAAAGAAATTGTAAAAGCAGAAGCACCAATTCCGGAAGACATCCAATATACAATAAATTGGCTCGAGAAATATTTTATTACTGAGTGAATAGTAATACTTCAATCTTTAAATCAGCAAAACCTTAATTATTGACAAAAATAGTTGTAAAATTTGATTAAACACATAATAGAATTGGAGTGAACGAATGGATTGTAATAATCAGAGCAGAAATATGGAGAATTGCAATTGCACATATCCTTGCAGTAAGAAAGGAATCTGTTGTGAATGCATTACTTATCACCGTTCCATGAATGAACTCCCAGCTTGTTATTTCCCAAATGAAGCAGAGAAAACATATAATCGTTCGATAGAATATTTTATTAAGTTGTATCAGCAGGGAAGGATATAATGTTCATTATAAAACCCCTTATTTTCATCATTGTGAATATGCTGGCAGGATTTCTCTATATATTTGCGATAAAGTTTTTTTTGTTTATACCTTCCAAAGAGAAAATGATAAATGGGAAGCGTATTCCTTTTACACCTGCCTTTGTCTATCGCAAAAAGATCTGGCTTATCAAGAAGATAAAAAAAATGGTAAATGATTACATCAACGATACAAAAGATGATACAGACGGTTCGCGCATTACAAAGTGGGAACATAAAGTTTTCCATCAAACGTGGGATAAAATTACTTTTATGGATAACATCAGCTTCATCCCAAAATCTATAAAAAACAATTTCAGGCATTTTATTGCAACTATTGTATTTGAGGTTGTGAAGCAGTTCTTACGTACATTTATTCCATATTTAATGGAAAAATACGAAGTAAATAAATACATCGAATTGCTAAATAAAAAACTTGATATAGATATTATTAAGGAATATTTTAATAGATATGTATATAAATACGTTTTATTGTTTGTGTTGGCAATCCACTTTCTTATTGGGTTGGGAAATATGCTGATCTATCTATGTTTAAAATAGGGCATGTAAATGAATAAAAATCATGTAATATTTATATTAATATTAACCGTTATTGTTTTGATATTCTACCCTGTATTATTTAATGATAGGGAAGTGATAAAAAGCTTGGGATCTGAAAATATTTTTGAAGATGCTGAAAATGAAAGAACTATCGATAAAGACTTGAAAACAGATGAAGTATATTCTTCAAGAAGGAATGCAATAACAAATGCTGCTGGAATAGTGGAACCCGCAGTGGTGAGTGTTAACGTTATCAAAACCCGAATAGTTAAACGTCGGCACAGTTTCTTTTTTGGTTTCTACGATGAAGTTCCCTATAGCATTCAAGGAATCGGTTCCGGTGTAATATTTTCAAAAGATGGATTCATTCTCACAAATGCACACGTTGTAGAAGGTGCAACCGAAATAAAGGTTATCCTCACAGATACAAGACAATTTGATGCAAAGGTAATTGGAATTGATACAAGCCATGACATTGCTGTTATAAAGATAGAGGGTGATGATCTTCCTTATGCTAAATTTGGAGATTCGGATGATCTGATTATTGGAGAATGGGCAATAGCACTTGGGAATCCGTATGGTTTCTTGATCAAAGATAGTAAGCCCAGTGTATCAGTTGGTGTAATTTCTGCAATAAATAGAGACTTTGCAGAAAACAAGGATGGCAAGATTTACCGCCATATGGTTCAAACTGATGCCGCAATAAATCAGGGAAACAGCGGAGGTCCACTCGTAAATATCTACGGTGAGATAATTGGGATTAATACTTTCATATTCTCAGAATCTGGTGGCAGTATTGGTTTAGGGTTTGCGATTCCGGTAAATACTGTAAAAAAATCTGCACGTGAATTAATTGAATTTGGGAAGATACGTCAGATCTGGTTTGGGTTCAAGGTTCAGGAAATAAATCCACTCATTGCATCTCACTTTAAGCTTAAAAGTCTTGACGGGGTTTTGGTAAATTATATTCAAAGGAAGAGTCCTGCGGAAAAAGCCGGATTAAAAGAGGGAGACATAGTTATAGATATCAACGGGAATGCTATAAAAGATACTCGTGATGCAGAGCTAGCAGTTTCTGATATTTCGGTTGGTGATAAAATTGAGATCGGAATTATACGCAATGACAAAGCATTAAAACTGAACTTAAAAGCAGTAGAATATAAATAATAATATTAAATTTAATATAAAAAAATACAGGAGAAGTAATGAGAAAGATTTTAAGTAGCTCTATAATAGTTTTATTAGTTATTCTTATAAGCAGTTGTAACGTTTCAAAGGGCAAGAAAGATAGATCAAAATTTGGTGGCAAGGCTAAGCACCATATAGTTGAACTTGGAACTATAGTTATAAAACTGGAAGAAACGGGTGAGATCCAGCCAATTAGGGAAATAGAACAAAAATCACAGGTTAGTGGTGAACTGGTTAAGTTTTATGTTGAAGAAGGGGATTACATTAATAAGGGGGATCTGATTGCAGAAATAGAACCAGATTTTAATCAGGCAGAAGCGATCCTGAGAGTTAACAGCAATTTGAAACTGGCAGAGATCGAACTGGAAAATGCTAAAGAGAAATATAATAAAAGAAAAGCTCTTTTTGCAGAAAATTATATCTCAGATACCGAACTCGATACTTACAAAGATGCATATACAACTGCTCAAATAAATTATGATTCTGCATTACAGCAATATGAACTTGTAAAGGAAATTGAAACGGAGAATAATCTATCAAAATTATTTTCAACTGCTTCCGGAACAATAATTCAGAAACCTGTAGAAGAAGGTGAAATGGTTGTTTCTAGCTCAGGATCATATTCTGCCGGTACTGTGATCCTTAAACTTGCAGATCTTAGCAGGATGATCGTTGATACAAAGATCAATGAAGTTGATATCTCAAAGATCGAAGTTGGGATGAAAGTAAATATTCAAGTTGATGCATATCCTTATGAAAATTTTGATGGAGAGATTACAAAAATAGCTGCAATGGCCATTAGCTATAACAATGTAAAAGTTTTTCCAGTTGAAATAGAACTAAAGGAAGTAGATGAGAGATTAAAACCGGGAATGACCGCAAATATCACAATTATCGGAGAAGAGAGAAAAGATATTGTTGTAATTCCAATACGTTGTATATTTTCTGATGATGAAGGGAATGATATAGTTTATCAGGTTGTAAGTGATTCAATTGGATCAGGCAATGTCGTGAAAACAGGGATCAATAATTTTCAACAGGTTGAGATAATAGAAGGAATAGCTGTTGGAGATACGATCTCTACAATAGAACCAGAATCAAAGAAAGATATTGAAATGAATATCAAGTTCGATTAATAATTATTAACTTGTTATTTATTAATTCGAACTTTATTTCTACTTGTTGAACTGTATCGAACTCAGGAGGACAATCATGATACGCAAAACTGCATTATTTATTTGTTTATTTTGTGTTTTCTATAACATCAATGCTCAAAATCTGATCGAAAGCATAGATCTTGTTCAAACAGAAGATAATATCATTAATATCTATCAGAATGAAGATACAGGTGAAATTTTTCGGCACTATTCAAATAGAATAGATTCTTCTATAATTGATCAGGGAGTTGTAAGTGACTTATTAGATGAAAATGTTCAGGAAGGAATAATTTGGGAAAAGGGGAAAAAGATACCTTTTTCTAAGGGTGAACATTTCCTGGCTACGAATAACGATTTCATATTAACAGTAAAAAATTTCTGGGATATTGAAAAAGAAGATTTTATTAAAGAAGTAAGAAGATATTCAATAATCCATAGATCCCTGTTGGAATCTGAAGAAAAACTTCAAATTTCTAAAGACCATGAAATAATTATGCTAAAAAATGGAAATTTTATTATTTCAAATTATTCTGATAATTATGGAACCGAGTTTAATTTATATTCTGATAAAATGGAATTGTTGGAAACATATAAGCCTTTCATGTTAGGATTTAGCAATATCCAATTTGCTGAGAAGAATAATGTCCTTATCGTTGTGATCTACCCTACAAAATCACATCGAAGCGATAGATTAAAAATGCTTTTTATTAATACAAAAAATGGGTACTCGTTTCGTGAAAAAGAGATATATAATAATTTCTCAACGAATAAAATTTTCGCAATCAATGACCTCTTTATTCTTTATGGAGCAGGTTGGTTCAATGCATTCTCTATAGACGGTAAACTTAAATGGGATAGAACATTTGATAGCCCGGTATCCATCTTTGAAGGAGATCAGGGAAAATACATTTACGTTGTTACAGCAGAAAAGATATACTGTCTTAAAAAGAAGAATGGAAGTATAAAATGGTCTGAGAAGATATCTAAATTTTATGAGCTTGATCTAGGAAAAAAGCTGGAAGATGTCGTAAATATTGATGTCGTTCCACTTGGGATATATAGCCTTTATAATGGAGCTGAGATCGGTGTGATCATTGGGCAATCAAAAGATACACTTGGTAAAAGTAATTTAAAACATCAGATAATTCTATTCCGATTAGATAAAAAAGGGAAATTACTGGGTCAGATAGATCTAGCAACAAAAAGCGAAGTTGTTAAGTTGATATCAATTAAAGATACCTTTAAAGTGATAACTGATAGTTTTGTAAAAACATATACTAAATAATTAATTATAATAATTTTTTTAATACTCCTGTTTCTCTATCAACAATGTTCATCTCAACCTCTGCTTCTGCCAGTAATTCCTGAGCAAGCTTATCCTCATATGGTTCAGCAATATAGATAGTTTTTATTTCAGCATTTATAAGGATCTTAGAGCAAATAACACAAGGCTGGTTAGTGCAATAAAGAGATGCTCCACGAATGGAAGTTCCATTAATAGCAGCTTGAATTACAGCATTCTGTTCAGCGTGAACTCCACGGCATAATTCATGTCTCTCTCCGGAAGGAACATTTAATTGCTCGCGAAGACATCCGGTTATTGCGCAATGTCTTATGTGTTTTGGTGCACCATTATAACCTGATGATATGATCTGATTATCTCTTACAATTATTGCACCTACTTGCCTGCGTAAACAGGTTGATCGGCTCCCTGCCAGATATGCCATTTCCATAAAATACTGATGCCAGCTTGGTCGATTTTTCATTCATTACCTCTATTTATTATTTTCTCGTCTCTTATTTTTCTTGTTTCTTAATTTTTTCATCTCGTACTAATTCTGCCTGAGATTTTCGTAAATAATACGGTTCTAATTCTGAAATACTCTCAAAATCATATTCAGGGATGTTACTTTTTAGCGCCATACTAATCAATGTAGAAGCCAGAGGGATGTTCTGATGTTCTAAACAAAATGTATGATCGATCCCACTTTCTAATATCTCCTTTTTAAATTCTTTTGCGCCATCACCAACTATGATTACTGGTTCTTTTATCAATTTAAGAAAATCTGTTGGTTTTGCGTTTGTTTCCTTTAGTATAATCTCCAATTCAGGTGAATACAATGCAGCATAGACTTCTGCCATTCTAGCATCAATAAGTGCAAGGATATTCCTATTTGAAGAAGCTACATTATTTGCTAAAAGTTCAAGAGTATTAATCGGCAGTAACGGGATATTTTGAGCCATACAAATTCCTTTAGCTGTGGCTAGTCCGATTCTTACTCCAGTAAAGGAACCTGGTCCATTGGCAATTGTAACCAGATCAATATCAGAAATTCCAATCTTAGAATTCTTCAATCCTGCATCGATCTGAGGTAATAAACGTTCAGAATGCGTTATTTTAATATCGAGATGATTGATATATGAAATGTGATCTTCTTTATAAATAGCAATACTTCCGGAACTTGAAGTTGTGCTTAGTGCAAGTATGTTCAAAATATTCTCCTATTATTATTATTTTGTTACAGATTTTTTCTAAAATTACTCTAGTCAAGAAAAAGTAATTTAAAATGATATTCATATTGTGCAATCTGACAGAGTTAAGAATCTCATAATAAGACTTATAAGAATTAACTTTACTTTCAAACCCTATTTTATCAAATTTGCTCTAAAAAATAAACTGGGGATTAGATGAAGAAATCAACAAAGAGCAAGATTGAATTTTTCTTTTTTAAACTTTTTATCAACGTATTCAAAGTGTTCCCATACAGCTTCACCAGATCTTTTCTTGCCAGACTTTTTGTATTTGGAGCCAGCTTATTCGATATTCGTAATTCCTTAGCTAAGAACCAGCTTAAAATGGTTTTCCCTGATAAATCTGAAAATGAGATAAAAGCTATAATAAAAAAAATGTATTATCATATGGGTTTAACAACAGCTGAATCTTATTTTGGAAATAAAGAGAAACTTTTTAAAACGTGTAAAGCACAGGGTTGGGATAATTTAAAGAATGCTGTTGAACAGGGTAAGGGTGTGATATTAGTTACAGGTCATTTTGGGAACTGGGAACTTGCCGGAAAATATATCGCAGCACACTTCGATCTGGTTGTTGTAGGCAAAAGACTGCGGAATAGACACTTCGATGATTATACAAATGCTTTGCGTTTAAAAGATAAAGTTATAGTTATAAATAAAAAGAATGCGCTCAGACCAATTCTCAAAATGCTGGGAGAAGGTTATATAGTTAGTTTATTAATGGATCAGAATGCAGGACGAAATGGAGTACTTACAGATTTTTTAGGGCATGAAGCTTCCACATTTGTAGGTGCTGCCAAGATCGCTATAAAAACTGGATGTCCAATTGCTCCGGCTTATGCAATTAGAAAAGAGGATGGAAGCCACCTTTTTATTTGTGAAGAGATAATTTCACCTGAAGGATTTAATAATAATTTAGAAGATATAACAAAGTTCACAGAATTAGTATCTAAACGAATAGAAAAATATATTTATCAATATCCTCATTTATGGTTCTGGGTACATAAACGCTGGAAGGGTCGCAAAAAAGCTAGAAAGATATAATGCTTTACAATAAAATTAAATTACAAACATTTGCCGATAAGGAGTTGCTTTTGAAAAGATATATTCTCTTGATAATAATACTTACTTTTTCACTGCTAAATGCAGTTGATTATCATACTGCATCAGGTAGTAATGTAAAACCTTCTGTGCGAGATACACTTTTTTACTATCACACAAATATCGATGATCAGCATTGGTTTGGAAGCGATAGCTGGGCAGTAAAGTTTGAATTTAATGAGTTATACCCGGAAATTAATCCTCTTTTCTACGAAGCGGAAGGTGCCAATATATACATACCGGGAATTAGCGGTTCTGATCCTTTAATCATAAGACTTTGTGAAGATAGGTATGGTCAACCGCTTATTCATCCGGATAGTTTATTATTCTCGCAAACGTTGCAAGCTTCTGAGATACAATATCATGATTGGAATTATATTTCATTTTCCAATACCATTATAGACACAACTTTATGGCTTGTTGTAGATTATCCAACAAATTCTACTGAGCAGTTCATTTCAGCATCTGCAGTTGGTGGTTTACAAAGTTACTTTTTATATAATGGTTACTACCAAAATATGTTTAGTATTAGTTATGATTCTGAATTCCTTTTTAGCCTTCAAGGTAGATTATTACCCACTGGAACAGATCTGGATCTGGTTTCAATCAATTGGGAAGGTGAATTCTTGGAAGGTGGTTTCATATACCCAATATTTACAATAAAGAATAATTCTGATAGATCGGTTTTAGGAAGCTATCTTATTCCTTATTTAGAAGATCCAATCGATACAATTGAGCTTGTTTATGCAGCAGATAGCACAACATGTCAGCAAATAGATTTACCTGCGCTTTACGCAAATGAGATCTATGTATTTGATTTTAGTGATAGTCTCATGTACATGCTTCCAGAAAGAGCTTCTCAATATCAATTTGAGGGTGAATTATTCTGTGAAACAGATAGCTTGACTCAAAATAATTCAACCGAAGATGAATTTAATATTTATGTTGAACAATTGGATAAACTTATAATAGAAAATGCCGTGCAATTAAATGATTCAAATTCCAACAATCTCTGGTCTGCTCAGGAATCAATTCTGGATACATCCAATTGTATATTAATTAATTATTTTGCAGATCTGAATGACGAACCATTTTTTAATTATGATTCTTACCAAAGATTTCATTATTATGACTTAATGGGCTTTCCTGCTACTATTATTGGAGGCAGTAAAAAAATTATTGGTTATAATACCGGATATCCTGCTCTATTAATAGAACTTTACAATACAGCACTTTTAAACAATACATTTATCAGTAAAGACACATGTTATGCCTTTTACAACGAGATGGGTAATGTTGGATTTTCTTATGAATTAGAAAACATAGAAACTCTACTATTTGATGATTTCATCAATGATCTTACTTTGAGAGTTGGAGTAATTGAAAATGTAGAGAACGAACCGGGAATTCCTGCTGATACTAATATCCCAGTTTTTACATATTTAATTGAAGAGGCGAATGCAACTCAGTTTTTGGATAATATAACGATTTCTGATACAGTCCTTTTTAACATGAATGATGACTTTGTAACTATAGCTGGTGATACAGATAATTGTGAAATTGTTTTCTGGCTTCAAAATGATGAAACAAAAGAGATCTTTTATGTGAACAAACTTCCATTCACAGAATTCCAACTCGGGCTTGTTAGTCTGGATGATGAAGAAATTCCTAACACTGAGCATAGCCTTCGTATTTTTCCAAATCCGTGCAAAACTTCAGAAACAATGAATATTTCATTCTCTCTTCCAAATACGATCCAATCTGCTGAGTTAAAGATCTATAATATAAAAGGACAGTTAGTGAAAACAATAACACAAGAGCCGGCATCACAGAATGCTTCCTTTATTTGGAATGGGAAGAATAACGTAGATAAGAAAGTTTCCAGTGGAATATATCTTATGCAGATCAAAGCTGATGTTAACGGAAAAGTATTTAAATTCCACAAAAAAAGTTTATTGATAAGATAATAATGAAAAATAAAAATATATTTGATAAAAAGTACTTTGAGCTAACCGGATGTGTTCATAACCATACTGAGCATTCCTTCGATGCACAGGTGAAACTGAGTAAAATAATTAAAGCAGCCAAGAAGAATGAACTGGATTACCTAACAATCAACGATCATCATACATTAGCTGCACGAGAAGACGAAGCGGTTATTAAGGAAAACGATCTTATCGTGATCGTTGGTGCTGAAATTAACGATCCCCAGAAGAATAATCACTTTCTGGTTTTTAATACTGATGAAATAGTACGGGGCAAGGAAGCTAAAGAATATATTCAGCGTTATGCTGATTCTGATGCTATTTGCTTTGCTGCACATCCTTTTGAAAAAAGAGCTTCTAAACTTTTCAGGAAATATATTTGGACCAATAAGAATAACGATAATTTTGATGGAATCGAGATTTGGAATTATCTTTCTGAATGGATAGGGAAGTTGAATCCAAAATTGAATGGATTACTCTTTGTTATTTTCCCTTCTTTATTTGTGAAGAAGCCGCTCCGTGAAACTTTAGATTATTGGGATGAATTGAATAATGTAGGGAAGAGAAGATCAGCTATAGGTAGCGTAGATGCTCATTCCGAGCGAATAGAAAAATTCGGTATCAAGTTCAGCTTTCTCACACATAAAACAATGTTCAGTTCGATTCGTACAAATGTTCTTATCCCGGAAGATATTCCAATAGATCAGCAAAATATTTTAAAAGCTTTAAAAAATGGTAATAGCTATATAGTTAATTATAAAGTTGGAAATCCATACGATTTTTACGCAGGAATAGCATCTTCTAAAGATGATAACGCTATTTTTGGTAATGAGTTGCAATTTTCTCAAAACATGTATTTTTATTTCAGACTTCCTAAAATTGCGCGGATTAAACTTTATAGAAATGGGAAGAAGATCACCTCTAAACTTGATGAAAAAGGAAGATTTGAAATTACACAAAAAGGGAATTACAGGTTAGAAATTTATAGATTCGGTTATGGCTGGATCTTTACAAATAATATTTATATAATATAGGATGGAATCTATGAGTAAAATTTTTGTTAATGAATTAAAAGATCATTTAAATAAAGAGATCATCAGCAATTTCCTGGTAACGGAAAAGATCCTGCGTGAAGGTGCAAAGGATTTCTTCATTAGGCTTAAACTGGCTGATAGCTCCGGTTCGGTTGCAGGCAATGTATGGAATAATGCAAAAGCCGTTGCTGAGAAATTTGAAGAAGGTGATGTGATTCAAGTTAAAGGTTTTATTATTACTTACAAAGCACAATTGCAGGTAACTGTAAATAAAATAAAAAAAATTCCTCAGGAAGAATATGACCTAAATGATTTTTTAGAGACAACTTCCAAAGATATGAGCAAATTGTCGGAAAAATTATTTAATTATATAGATAGTATTAAGAATAAATATCTAAAAGAATTATTATTGAATATTTTTGAAGATAAAGAATTCTTCACAAAGTTCGGTCAAGCACCGGCAGCTAAGGGTTGGCACCATAATTACATTGGTGGCCTTCTGGAGCATACAATCTCTGTAACAGGATTATGCGATTATGCCTCTCATAATTATAAAGTTGATAGAGATCTGCTGGTAACCGGTAGTATTTTACACGATATTGGAAAGGTCTTTGAATATCAAATTGTGCCAAATATTGAATTTACTCCGGTTGGAAGATTGGTTGGACACATCCCACTTGGAGATAATTTTGTAGCGGATAAAACAAAAGATATCAATAATTTCCCTACTGATCTTCTTATGAAATTACGTCATTTGATCCTTTCACATCATGGTGAATATGAAATGGCATCTGCCAGACTTCCTCAAACTTTAGAAGCTACGATCCTTCATCAAGCAGATAACTTTGATGCACAGGCAATTGGTGTGCAGCAGCTTAAAGATGCAGTTACTGACGACGATACACTCTGGACTGAATTTGATAGACTGAACAGTAGATTCTATTATATAAAATAAGATATGTTCCAAACATCTGTATTAGCCAGTGGCAGCAAGGGGAACTCGATCCTGATAAGAACAAAGAGCACAAAAATACTCCTCGATGCCGGACTTAGCGGAAAAAAAATAACAAATTTTATTCAAAGTATAAAATTGGATGAGAATAAGTTAGATGGAGTTGTTATCAGCCATGAACACAGTGATCATATCCGTGGAGCTGGTATTATTTGCCGCAAATTACAAATTCCTCTTTATATAACAAAAGACACTTATAATGCTTGTAAAGAACGTTTAGGTAATTTGCCGGTTGGTACGATCCATTTTAAAAACGGATCATCATTTGTTATTGGAGATATTGAACTTAGAGCATTTCAATCTTCCCACGATGTTGCAGATGGGAGCAATTTCACACTTAAAAGAGTAGGAGATGAAACCAGAAAACTAGCCATTGCTACCGATCTTGGTTTCAGTTCTAATTTAATGATCACACAGTTAAAGAAATCTACATCTATAATTCTAGAAAGTAATCATGATGTGAAAATGCTCTTAGAAGGATCATATCCTCCACATCTAAAACAGCGAATAAAAGGTAAACAAGGTCATCTTTCTAATGAACAGGCTGTTGGTGTGGTTTCACAAGTTGTTCATAGTGGATTAAAAAATATAATTCTTGCACATCTGAGCGAAGAAAATAATCTTCC
>JAGLPW010000132.1 GCA_023137125.1 Candidatus Cloacimonadota bacterium
CAGTATGAATCAACAAAATTGATAGATGTGTAATTTCAAAATAAAAGGAAAAAAATGTTAATTTCAGTTTTATTATTATTGATTGGTTTTGTTATTGTTGTAAAAGGGGCAGATTTTTTAATTGATGGTGCATCATCGCTTGCAAAGAAGATGTCCATTTCGGAAATTGCAATAGGACTTACAATAGTTGCTTTTGGTACTTCAGCTCCGGAACTTATAGTAAATATATTTGCCAGTATTGGTGGATATCACGAGATCACGTTTGGAAATATTTTAGGAAGTAATATCTTTAATATACTCATGGTGCTAGGAATTGCCGGTATCATTTCTACGATAGCAGTAAAGAGAAATACAATTTTAAAAGAAATTCCATTCTTACTTGCAGCTACTTTAATGGCATTTGGCCTGGCTTTATGGAATTCTGATCTCTCACTTTTAGATGGTATTATTCTTCTTGCATTTCTAATTGTTTTCTTCATTTATGTTATTGGTTTTCTTAAAGCTAAACCTTTGTTAGGATCAGACATAAAGGAACGCTCTTATTTTATTACTTTTCTTATGATGATATCGGGAATGGCAGGGCTTTTTTTTGGTGGAAAATTTGTAATTGATAATGCCGTTTTAATTGCAAGGCATTTTGAAGTTAGTGAGAAGTTTATCGGGCTTACCATAGTTGCTTTGGGTACATCTCTACCGGAACTTGTAACATCTATTATAGCTATTACAAAAGGTAGGAACGACCTCGCAATTGGAAATGTAATTGGTTCAAATCTGTTTAATATTCTGCTTGTATTAGGAGTAAGTTCTCTTATTTCACCAATACATTATGATATCGCTCTAAATATTGATTTTATTTTCCTTTGTGTGATCACGATCATGCTATTTACTGCGATGTTCATTGGTAAGAAACATAAACTCACAAAGATCGAAGCAGTTTTTTTTGTAATCTTATATTTTGTTTATTTAGTATTTTTGTTTATTCGGAAATAAGCATGATCTAAAGGAGAAGTAAATGCGAAAATTGCTTATCTTAAATTGTACTTTTGCAAAATCCGGTATAGAAAGATTAAACAAATTATTGATAAGCATTTTTGAAAAGTATGATATTGATCTAGAAATTTATCATTTAACCGATACAATTGAAGATCTCTATGAATTTTCGCATCTGATAATTAGTGGTTCTGCTCTTTTTGCTACGCAGGAAAATGAGAACGATAAGAAATTGTATGATGTTATTCAGCAGTTTACTAATAAACGTATTCTGAGTATTTGTTATGGTCATCAAATATTGGCAAAAGCTTTAATGAAAAAAAATGTTTGCCGCAAAAGCAGTACACCGGAATTGGGTTGGAGAAAAGTTGAATTAGCTACCAACTCATTGTTTGAAGGTATTTCCAACCCTGTGTTTTATGAATCTCATTTAGAAGAAGTATTCGATCTGAATGATGATTTTACCATTATTGCATCAAATTCAAATTGTGATATTCAAGGGTATCAATATAAAGATTTGCCGATATGGGGAGTTCAGTTCCATCCTGAAGTTACATTTGAATTTGGAAAACAATCGATAAAGAATAAACTTGCAAACAATGAATCAATGAGGAAGTTCTTTAATAATGAATTGAATAATCCTGAATATATTGAGCAAAATTTCAAGATATTTGAAAATTTTATCAAATCTTAGTACAAATAATTTAAAGGAGTTTAACATGAAAAAAAAGTATTTAGTTCTATTAACCGTGATCTTGATAGTTATTAACGGTTGTGACATTTTCAATACCAATTTCGATGATCTGGAAGATGCCAGAATGTATGAAGCAAAAGTAATTACAGAAGCTCCGGATAATCCAGCTTTATTGAAAATTATGACTTGGAACATTAAGTTTGGAGGAGCCCGTATAGATTTCTTCTTCGATGGTTGGGGAGATGAAGTTCTTATGGATGAAGATGTAGTAATAGAAAACACACAAAATATTGCGGATTACATAAATGATTTTCAACCTGACATCATCTTATTTCAGGAATTGGATATCGACAGTAAACGTAGTGCATATGTAGACCAGATGCAATATATCCTGGATGCTACTGAACTAAATTATGGTGCTTATGCATCACAATGGAAGGCAGATTTTGTCCCAAGTGATGGACTTGGTAGAATGAATTCCGGGAATGCTATTATGAGTCGTTGGGAAATTACCGATGCAATAAGAATAGCACTTCCACTTATTGACCAAGATGGCTTAACACAATATTTTTATCTTCGCAGGAATATCCTGAAAACTAAGATACAAATTGGTGACAATGAATTACAAGTTCTCAATATCCATGCTGCTGCATATTCCAAAGACGGAACAAAAAAGGAACAGATTGATATTTTTAAAGGTGAGTTAGATGATCTGAATACAGAAGGGTTGCTCTTTGTGGCCGGTGGAGACTTCAATGCAATTCCACCCAATTCTGCTAATTGGTTGGAAGAGGGCTTCCCTGATCGTCCTGACGATCTAGGTGAAGATTACGAAGTTGAAGATTATGATCTCACAGACATGATTGAATTCTATGCAGATTACCATCCCGACCTTCCTCCCGATGATTATATACTCTATGAAGAGGCAAGTGACTATTTAAGCCCGTATTATACTCATTCCATCTACATTAATCTTCCACAAGAAGCTGGTTATGACCCTGAAATAATTGATATTGATTGGAATCGTAAGCTGGATTATTTGTTTACTAATAATGAAACAGGATGGATCGCAAATTCGGATTCAACACATCAAGATACAAGGCAACTTTCTGATCATTGCCCTGTAACTGTGAAACTGGAGTGGTAAAATGAAAAAGATAATAATAATATTAGTATTCTGTTTTGTAATGTTGTCATTGTCAGCAGAAACCGCTATCTGGTCAAAAGGGACAACGGATGTGTTACCTCAGGGAAGATGGGAAGTTGGAATTTTCCAACCACTTAGTTATGGTTTGAATGAAACCACAGAACTCTCAACATTTGCACTTGCAGATTTTGTTATGCCGAATATTACATTGAAGAAATTCTGGAAAAATATGGAAGGTTGGAAATTTACTTCCAAACATAGTTTGCTTTATCCTTCCATCCTTTTAAATATAATTGCTAAAGAGGGTGCTCTTGGTATTCTGCCTGATAATTCGAAGATCCCGCATATATTTATTATAAGTAATCAATTTATGCTTTCATACTGTTATAATGAATATCTTAACATAATTCCTAAAATTGGATTTTCTGTGGCGCTGGTAAGTGGTGACAGCGATTTCCCAACGATTGATATGCCATTCGTCTATAACAGAACATCTATTTATCATGAGAATGCAATGTTTAATGTCGGGTTAGACTTAAGAGGGAATATCACACCTAAATTAGAATATTTGGTTGATATCGATAAATTCATAATGGATAAGGAATATTGTGAATACTCGTATGAGCATAAAGCGATAATAATTTGGAAGATCAATCGTAGATTTGCACTTTCTGGTGGTTATAAACTCAGCTATTCCGATTACCCTTCACGATTACAAAAAAGTACTAATATTATCCCGTTGATCGATCTACAGGTTGGTTTTAAATAAAGAATATAACGCTTCCGAAGGTTATGTGATTCTCATTTTTTCATAAACCTTCGGAAGGTTTGATAAACTATTAATTATGAATATAAAGATTTATGTAATACTAATTTGTATTTCTCTTTCTTCTTGTAGTCTTTGTAATAGAATAAATCCGGCTCAGAAAACTTTTGATCCTTGGAAAAAGAAAGAATTAATTACCCTTGAACCTAGTATTTATAGTATAATTAATATTGAAGAGAGAACTGAGGAGAATTTTATATATTTCTTTTATACTCATTCATATATTAATTTATCAGATGAAAAGGGTGAACTTTATTATTTATTCCAAGAAATTGATTTTCATTCAAAACTAATAGATATTGACAATAGAATTTATGATGAAATTAAGATTAATTCAAAAGTAAAAATAACATTAATGGAATTACCACCTGATATATTCTTAAGAAAAGTAACTTTTGCAGGAGATCATAACATTATTTCATACGATGAAAATAATAATCCAACCTTCTGGTTAAAAAACGGGGTATTCCAAGAAACTGTCTATTACTCTCCTAACATTATTACTATATATAGTTCAGAAACAAAGAGATTACACCATTTTATTATTAAGGGTTTTATTAAGTAATATTATTTTACAAAATATTTTGGCTCAAAATTTGCATAATATGTTAACTAAAAAAGATTAAGGATAATATTATGAGAAAAATACTTAGCGTTTTATTTATTACATTAGCAATTTGTTTAAACGCCGGCCTTATTGAACAAACTTATCACTTTGGTAATTATAAAATCATTGAAACTGAAGGTTATCAAATAATTGAATTTGAAAATGCACAGCAACAGGCGAAAGCAGGAGAACCAGTTCTTCCTTACTTTTCAGTCTCACTATTACTTCCTCCTGGTGAAGTAGCAGAATCAATAGAGATAATTGGAAGTAACGAAAAACAAATACCCGGAGCTTATAATTTATATCCAAAGCAGCAGGTGAGACCTGTTTCTGCACCACGTTCTAATGAATTTGTAAAAGATAACACGCTTTACAATTCTTCAAACCTCTATCCGCAAAAGCAAAATGGTGAACTTATAACACAGTTTTTACACGGTTATTCTATTGCTCTTAATACATTCACGCCAGTAATGTATCTCCCATCAGAAGGAGAACTTTCCTATTTTGAAGACGTAACGATAATAGTACACACAAAAAGAGATAATAAAGCACAAAATGCTCTTAATAATTTACATTCTAATAAAACAGTTTTAAACAGAATTAACAAGATATCGCAAAATCCCGAGTTGATCAGTCATTATCCTATTATTCAATCGCGCGAAGGTGAATATCAATTGTTGATAATCACTCCAACCCAATTTGAAAATAATTTTGATGATATGCGTGCAGTTTATCTTCAGCAGGGGATGATCTCCGAAGTTATGGCTGTTGAAGATATCTATTCTTCTATGCCGGGACAAGATCAACCCGAAAAGATAAGGAATTATATAATTCAGGAATATCAAGATCATGAAATTGAGCATGTCTTGCTTGCCGGAGATGTGGAACACGTTCCTTACCGCGGACTATATTGTTATGTAGATTCCGGTGGTGGTTATGAAGATTTTGGCATTCCATCTGATCTGTATTACTCTGCACTTGATGGAAATTGGAACGATGATGGAGATAATAGATGGGGAGAGATCGGTGAAGATGACCTTTTACCTGAAGTTGCGGTTGCCAGATTTTCATTCAGCAGCACAACAGATCTTAATAATATGGTAAATAAAACAATTTCTTACCAGACACAACCGGTACTTGGTGAACTCCGTGATCCGCTTCTGGCAGGAGAACACATGTATGATAATCCATTAACCTGGGGTGCAGATTATCTGGATCTAATTATCGGTTTTCAAGATGAAAATGGTTATGAAACTACAGGAATTCCGGAAGATCATAATATTACTACAATGTATGAACGCGATATGGGAAGCTGGACTGGATCACAGTTAATGGCTGAGATAAATGAAGGACATTCTTTCATTCATCATGTGGGACATGCAAACTATGAATATGCAATGGGATTGAATAATCCCGATATCACAAATGCAAATTTTAATCTGGTAAATGGCGTTGATCATAACTATACATTTGTTTATACTCACGGTTGTAATTGCGGTGGATTTGATCAAAATGATTGTATCGGTGAAAGGATGATAAATATTGAGAATTTTCTGGTTGCTTTTGTTGGAAATTCTCGTTATGGATGGTTTAATGAAGGACAAACCGAAGGTCCGTCAGCCCATATTCATCGCGAATTTACAGATGCACTTTATGCTGATAAATATCATCGTATTGGTCGTGCACATATGGAATCTAAAACTGCAACAGCTCCCTGGATAACCGCTCCCGGACAATATGAGGAAGGAGCTATTCGCTGGTGTTTTTATGATTGTAATGTTTTGGGTGGAAGTGCGCTTCCTATCTGGACGGATGAACCTATTGAGCTTGATGCAACTTTTTCTCCTGTTATATTTTTGGGAGTGTTTACATTTGATGTAGAAATCCTTAATAATGGAATTCCTGTTGAAGGTATGCAATGCACAATTATCCAGAATGGAGAACTTATAGGAACTGCAATTACTGACATAGCTGGAAACGCTGAGATCCCTACTGATCCAAATTATATCATTCCAGGAGAAGCTGAATTATATATAAGTGGTTTCAATCGTCCTACACAGATGCATCAATTGCAGGTGATTCCTCCAGGTAATTTTGTTACTGTCTCAGGTTATTCAGTTCACTCGGGAAATGACAATGTTATTGAATTTGGTGAAAATACATCCTTGAGTTTAACTTTGGAAGAAGTTGGAAATCTCGGAGATATTCATAATGCAATAGTAGAAATAACTTCTACTGATGAATATATAATAATAAATGATAATATAGAAAATGTAGGAACTATCCCGAGTGGTGAAACGGTTGAACTGATTGATGCCTTTGATTTTGATATTGATACTGATATCCCTGATGAACATCTAATTGTAATTAGTGTTGTTATAACTTCAGATGAAGGTGTTTGGTTTGAGGGAGTTGGCTTGATTGGTTATAATGCTGAATTAGAATTGACTAGTATAGAAGTTATTGATGGAGAAAACAATGTTCTTGATCCGGGTGAAACTGTTGCAATTGCAGTTGAAATTCACAATTTCGGTGGGGCAGACCTGTATAATTTGATTCCTTCCATCTCTTCTTCTAATCCGGATGTTACAATTACAATTTTACCGATTCTCCTAGATTCGCTCAATGCTGATGGAACAGAAAATTTGGTAGTATGTTCAGTGGAAGTTAGTGATGATGCACAACCGGGTGATATAATTGATTTTAACTTAGAGATCACTGCAGATAATGAATTCAGTTTCTCAGAAGATTTTTCTTTAGTTATCGGACTTTCAATAGAAGATTTTGAAAGTGGAGATTTCTCTGCATTTGAATGGCAACATGGTGGAAATGCAGATTGGACAATTGATGATGAATCTCATGAAGGAATTCATTCTGCAAAAACCGGTAGTATCGGACATAACAGTATTACAAGCATCACTATTGAATTAGATGTTTTAGCCAATGGTGAGATTAGTTTCTGGAAAAAAATATCCACTGAAGCAAATTATGATTATTTCAGATTCTTCATTGATGGTAATCAACAGGATGAATGGGCCGGTGAGATTGATTGGAGTGAATCAAGTTATTCTGTAACTTCAGGTTTTCACACATTCAAATGGGAATATGAAAAAGATGGTGCCGTTATTGGTGGTGACGATTGTGCATGGTTAGATTACATCATATTCCCACCAATATCAGGAGTATTTATCGATGAAGGAGAACTTTTACCAAATGTTTCTAGGCTTATAGGTAATTACCCAAATCCATTCAATCCGGAAACAACTATCTCATTCTCTTTAACAACAGAGAACTCTGAGAACATATCACTTATAGTTTACAACATTAAAGGACAAAAAGTAAAGACACTTGCAGATAATGAATTTGATGCCGGTACTCACCAAGTTGTTTGGAACGGGAAAGATGAAAACAATCAACCTGTAGCATCTGGAATTTATTTCTATCAATTAAATGTAGATAACAAAGTTATTGCTTCAAAGAAATGTTTGCTGTTGAAATAAAGTAGCACGTTCACTCAACCCAGAAGAGTGGCTGATAAATCCTGAACGTGTCTATTATTGAAATAAAAGTTGAGACCATTAAGCACGTTCATTCCTGAACGTGTCTATTGTTGAAAT
>JAGLPW010000133.1 GCA_023137125.1 Candidatus Cloacimonadota bacterium
CGGTTAATATCACCCTTGGAGATAAATTAGAGATCATCAGCAATGAGCCAGGGAATTACCACGCTAAGTTACATTTTGCTTTCTTTGATGATGAGATTTATGGCTCTTCAACTCCAAACTCCGGAGGGAATCTTCGCTATGCTGCAATTGATCTTGAGTTTCAGGAAGAATGGGTCAATCCTGTTTCCATAAACGAAGAAATAATTCCTACGATCAATGTTCAACTTTACAATTATCCCAACCCGTTCAATCCCATTACAACGATCTCTTTCTCAATTCTTGAGGAAAGTAAATTAGAATTATCTATTTACAATATAAAAGGTCAAAAAGTGAAGCAACTTGTCAGCGATCAGCTTTTAGCAGGTCAACATTCAATTATCTGGACTGGAGATGATGAATCAGGCAAATTAGTAAGCTCAGGTGTTTATCTGTACAAACTAAATGTAAATGGTAAAACAGAAGGAACGAAGAAGATGTTACTGCTTAAATGATGCAGTTATAAAAATGCCAAACCGCTGCAACAATTTAAGGTTTATGCCAAACCGTTGCAACAATTCATTCAGAAATGCCAAATCCCTGCAACTTTCGTTAATTCTCAATAAATGCCAAAATAGTTGCAATAATTCTCAATAATTCTCATAAATGCCAAACCTGTCGTTAGTCGGTAATTTTCTCGTAAGTCTTTATTCTTTTAATTAGTTAACTCCATTTTTTAGGCTTATTTATTTATGCCAAACCTCCTGCACTCCCATATAGAGTTAAAAAAAACTGGCAGATGTGTTAATTCTAACTTGGAACAGGGTAATCATTCAGTTATCTGGAATGGGGAAGATGAATTATTACAAATCAAAATATTTAGTAATAATGAATTTCTTAATTCCATTAAATAGAAGTTTATTACAAAATCCATTTTCTTTAGTTTCTTTTGGAAGGATCAATTGATCTTAACATTCTTATCTCCAATTCTTTTTTGCAGAATAATTCCAAAGATAATAAAAATTATTCCAATAATACTTGAGGGTAATATCCTTTCTTTAATAACAATCCGTATAACAACCAATGAAAGTAAAGGTGTGAAATATATCAGATTATTAACTTGTGCAGTTGTAGATGAGTATTTCAGCGCTTTAATCCAGATCACAAATGTTATGCCCATCTCAAATAATCCGATATAGATCGCTCCAAGAATCCCCGGAAGTGGTGGAATTGAAAAATTTGGCAAAAACAGTATAAATGTGTAAATACATCCGAAAGTGAAACTTAAGAAAAGTCTGATGACTTCATCATTTTTATTTCTTACATTAATAATGAAAAAGAGTGCCCAGATAAGTGAACTTGAAAGTGCCAGAAAAACTCCGTAAGGCTCATCAATTCTAAGGTTGAAAAGTCTTCCTTTTGTAGAGATCAATATAACTCCAAAAAAGCTGATAAATATCGCGAGTAAACTTTTTATGGGAATTTTCTGTTTAAGTATAGGTATTGAGAGAACAACTATCATGATAGGCCAAATGAAATTTAATGGTTGTGCGATTTGGGCAGGAAGTAGGGTATAAGCTTTGAAAAGGATAATATAATAAAAAAAAGGATTCATGAAGCCTAAAATGGCTGAATTAAATATTTCCTTTTTCCCAGATTTGAATACTCTCTTAGTTTTTCCCTGGAAAAGAATTATTATAAATAATGCAATAGAAGCAGAGAGGGAAGAATAGAACAACATCTCGATCGTGTTTAAATATCTTAAAGTTATTTTGAAAGATGTGGAAGCAGTAGCCCATAACATTACTGCAATTGCAGCAAATATATAAGCTTTCTTTTGATTTACCATAATTCTACTTTTCTCATTTTCCAAAATAAATTGCTACCTTAACATTTAAGACTCTTTAGGTTAAGCATCAATTTGTATTAGTGGAACCAGCATTTCATCTTCTGTAAGTCCGGCATGATGCGCATTAAATTCTTTTTTCCATTTCCCATTTTGCATATATATCGATTTCATTGCAGAATTGGAAATTGCAATTGCCATGTAATCACCAATAAAGTCATCAATTTTGGGATGCATTTCACCTTCTCCGAGAAACTTATGTTTTAGAAATTCTTCGCGATCAAATAGCAGAAATTTGTCTTCATATTTTTGGAATGCTTCTTCAAACTGTTTCATTTTATGTTTCTTAACAAAGAAACTAATAAATCTTGGTTCCGGAAATGTAGGCATGATCATGCTATCGAAAAGTTTTTCATCTTCATTAGCATAATAATAATTATCAACATCAATCAAACCGTGATCCGCTGTAATTAGAATTGTTGTATCGGATCCTGCTAATTGTGAGCTTAATTCCTCAATGTCAGAATTAGTTTTCCTGATGAAATCTTCAACCTCATCTGCATGAATGCCAAATCGATGCTCAATGTTATCCGGTGAAGAAGAATATACAAAGATCAGTTTTCTATTAGAGTTACTTTTAGAGATCAATTTATTTAACGTCTTATAAAGATGCTTACTGTCGGAATACGGAATTATCTCGGCTGTACCGGAATTTCTGATAATATTTGTACTTTGACTCAGTTCTTCATGCGTAAGATAGAATTGTTGAACATCAGGATTTGTATCTGATATTTGATTAAAGATGTTATCAGCGCCAACATAATCTATTACGTTATATTTTTTTGCATTTTGTGTTTTATAAGTAATTGAATCCCAGTTTGGCAGATAATCAATAATCTTTGCAAATTCCTTAAAATACAAAGTCCAGCCAATGGCTCCATGTTCCCAAGGAGTTTTCCCACTAATAATGCTTGTTATTGCAGCGCTCGTAGTAGATGGGAACACCGATGTAATAGGAGATATGAGTTTTTTATTCAGGAATTTAGTTGAAGTAGTAAATTTATTAAGCAAGTTCATTCCAAAACCATCAAGAACAAAAAAAATGATGTTCTTTTTCATTTTAAGTGTTTTTGTATCAAGCTGTTTCAAAGGTGGGTGATCGGTTTTAACATCGTAAACTTTTAAAATTGATGAAACCAGATTTACGATCGAGTTCTTGTAGTCAGGATAAATTATATTCATTTTCTATCTATAAATATTTGTATCAAGTTTTACACTTGTAACATACATGATCTCACAGGAACCGTTTCCTGTATCTGTTCTTGTCTCACTTGATCGCCAAGTAACATTACCACCTTTGTATTTCCCAGAAACATTTACAAGATAACCTTCTAGAACGATTGCATCATTTTTTTTAGCAGATAATACAGCTTTACGAATATTGTTATTAGCCGGTATTATATGGTGATTAGATGAATGTGCGGAAATGTATTGTTGAGTAATAGCACATTCGTTATCAAATTTATATCTGTACCAGCGCATGGTTTGTCTCACTTCGATATGTTCAAGATTTTCCGGTTTGGCAACATCACCCCAGCCCAAAGCATAGTCTAAAGGTGAGATGATAGATGTCCAATCCGATACATATCTCTTTTTACTGAGTATAACAGCCGAAATCTTATATCGCGCAATAGATTTGAACACTACATCCAGTCCTCTTGAATTAACAGAAATATTGTTAGGATCAAGAAGTGGATTTTGTTCAGGGTCAAGTGAGGTATATATTGTTGTAAAATCTTCTTCAGAAACAACAGGTCTTTGCAAGAGGAAATAACCTACTACTGCTAAAACCGCAACTATAGATAATATAATTACTAGTTTGATCATTTTTTCTCCATTTATAAATAGAGGAATCTTTTAATGCTTCTTCTGGTTTCTTTTTATATTCCTCAAGATAAAACTCAATTAATTACAATTAACAAAATAAAAATCTTTTAAAACTGAGCAAGTTGTTTTTTAAAACAGTGTGCTAATAGTATTTATTACTATAATTCATTAATTCTTTTTCCAAATGTTTAATATCATATTCGATTTTGATCAAAGATTGAAATGAATTTCCTTTTATATCTATAAGATATGTGACAAAAATTCTATATTTAAGGTAACTAAATGCAGGAGAAAATGAATTAGATCCCTTATATACTTTTTTAATTCCTGCCTTCAGGTTCAATGCACTCTCAACCGAAACATATTCACAATATCCTTCTTTCTTCCAAATTTCTAATCTTCTGTTTGCTTTTATTCCGATCTCTTTTTCTATGAGTTTATGTGTCGCTTCATGAGTAATCACACTAGAAAGTGATCGCTCATTATCTTCGTCTGCATTTCTTTGAACAAGATTATTCTCAATATCCGTTTTGGAGATAAAAATGTTGTTGATGATTGGGTAAGTTGCTGCAAAAGCATCTTTTAGGGAAGGACAGAATATTGAATATGGCTTAAATCCTGAACTTATGAATATCTTATAACTTAGATCATCAGTATAAATTTCAGATGTTTTAAGTTTTTCTTCTACATTATCCAGAATATTATAGATCGCTTCATGGATCTCAATATCAGAATAAATATTAAATTGTTTATAATTTACATAATGTCGATAGAAACTAAGATTTGGGAAGATGATAAAAATAATGAAAATGGCAGCTAAAATAATTATTAAATAAAATCCTTTATATCTCATTATCTCTCCAATATTAAATTAAAAAAGAATTATGATAAAATATTGTAAAGTTTAATATGAAATTCAAATATAATAAAACTACTTTGGAAACTGTGAAAAAATAACAAAAACATTGGATGAATATCAGTAAAACAAATATTAAAAAATAATTATTTTAATAAAGGAATCCCTCCACATATCCAGATTGAATGTGAAGGGATCCTTTTTTGCACTAGGGAGGAAGATTGTGCAATTTATCTATTTGATAATCTTCGAATATTGCCTATAATATCATTCGGAAGATTCTTAACTTTAATATTGCCACGAGTAAATATTTCTCCGAATAAGATATTCCTGGGCACATTGATTATATAATCTATCCTAGCGCGACTATCATTAGAGTTATTAATTGTTTCTATAGATAATCCATTTAAAGTATTGAGTGTCATGTGGAGATCATTTAAATCGCAACAATTTCTGAAGACTTTTTTAATTGCTGTGATCTTAATATAATGCTTATTCCATCCAATAAATTTAATTGATCCATTTAAATTATAAACGTTTAATTTCTCACCCTGTTTAATTAAATAATTTGTGTTTGTAGATTTCGTATATGCCTTTTCGTTTTCTATAGTTGAAAATTTATGAGATATATTTTCTGTGAGATTGGAATTATAATTATTTAAGCGAACATTTGCTAATGCAGACAGATTTAAACTAATTAATAGAACCAATACTAATATTAAAATTTTCATTTTATCCTCCTGGGCTATCTGGCAGAATAAATATGCATAAGTCGTGCCAAATTAAGTAAGGTAAGAGAAGTAACTATTAAATAAAGATTTACGGGTGTTGTGGCTTTCAAAAAGAAATAAGTAATTTGATATATATGATAAATCTGGTTAATTCAGTTTATCAAAATGATAATAATTATAATTTACAAAAAAAGAAATGTCTTTAACTCTTTAATGCATAGCACAATGCTGTTGTAAGCTTTAAAACATCCTCATTAGTTCTATCTAATAACCTCGAAAGCTTTCGTGCAATTTCAAGAAGCATCTTAAAACCAATTTCAGGATTCGTTTTACAGATGCTCATAAAATCTTTATGATCAATTGTATAAAGAGTGCATTCTGTTTTAGTTTTGCATGTTGCAGTACGTTTATGTAAACCCAAAAGTCCAATTTCTCCAAAAAATGCGTGATCTTCAGAATTTAGTGAAATAAATGTTTTATCTATTTTTTCCTGATCATCAATCATAGTCATTTTTTTTGAGATTACAACTTCACCTTTATATAAAATAAAAAGCTTGTCACTGTCTTTGTTTTCTTCAATTAGGAATTCATCTTCTTTATATTTTACCGTTCTCAGTTTGGAAGAAAATGCTTTCAATTCCTGAACTGTGAATTCTCTAACCAGATCTACTTTTTTAAGAAATGCAAGATCCATAAAATCTCCTATAACACAATTGCCCTATCTTTATCTTGAATTATATAATCATTTTCAGGTTTAAGTTTAACTCTATTTTTTGCTTTATTGGTTTTGAATTTTTTCCCTGATTGTTCAAATTGACTTTTAATGAATTGATCAATAGATGATGAATCATCTGAGATGATCTCCTCAATTGAGACTTCAGGTAGAACTGATACGATCCCTAATACGATAAGATCACGTTCTTCTCTGAGGAATAATGAGAGCTCTTCAAATGGTTTGTTAATAAACACAGAAGGAATCTGGATTTCTTTGAATCCTTTTCCATCAGTAGATTTCAATACTTCCTGAATAAAGTCTGGTATGGCGGGATTAATAGTTGAATTTCCTAGAAGGTTCCCACCCAGATTATCATATATGACAACGTTAGAAATCTTCTCTCTTCGAATATTAGAAAGGTATTTTTCATCATGGAGCTGTATACTGATCTTTCCTTTCAACTTCATGTAAGTTATGTTATGAGCGGCAATAATTGTACGTTCATCAGAAGGTGTAGAATTTGTTTTGCTTTCGTCAAAAAGAAGAATGATATGTTTTGCATCTTTAATGTTTGCTTTAAGTAAAATCTCTTGATTTGTGAAGTCTCCAATTATAAATTTTATTTGCAGATCAGGGTAATGGTTCTGAAGAGTTGAAAAATCACCTTCATCCAATTCATTAACCAGTGCTATATTAGGTATTTCTGCAGGGTCTAATCTGCTGATGTAATCAAGGATTTTTTTTGCGCTATTATTCCATCCACAGATTAATATATGATTTTTCTCTGTTATTTTATTCAAACCTTTTCTCTCCTTTATTTTTTTGTCTATAAAACCACTGGCGATAAATGCTGTGAAAATTGAAAATATTGTGAAACCAAGAAAAATGAAAATAATGCCAATAATACGACCCCAAAAGGTTACTGGGACTAAATCACCATAACCTACAGTAGTGATAGTAACTAGTGACCACCAAATAGCATCGAAGAAATCTTTGATCACACTATGAGAATTTTTATACTCAACTGCCAAAACGGCAATTGCACCAGCTAGTACTACAAGACATATCATAATAACATTTTTCAGCAACTGAACAATATGTCTGTTCTTATTCAAATATCTGTAAATCTTTCTCTTAAGTTTCACAAAGCCCCTAACTTATTGATTAATATTAAATTCTGATTACTAACGTAAATATCATTAATTTTTTTGCAAGTAATTTAATTTGACAAAGTAATTACGAAACAGTTTTTTAAGTATGAAGAATAAAAGAGGTTTAAAAATGGAAGTGATAATAACAGAGAGAGAAGCACTGAAAGTTGTTGGAATGAAAATCCACACAAGTATCAAAGAGAATCTCATTCCACAGCTTTGGAACGATTTCATCACTAGAATGGATGAACTGGATAAGGTCGCTGTCCCGGATTGTTCTCTTGGTATATGTTTAAATGAAACTGGAACGGTATTCAGAGAGGATTCTATGTTTTATTACATGGTCTGCAAGGTTGTAAAAGATGATAGTATTATACCGTCGGGGATGGAATATCGTGAAATATCATCACAGCTTGTAGCTGTCTTCACCCATTTAGGTTCATTGGATACACTCAGCAAAACTTATAACTATATTTATGATAAGTGGCTTCCGGAAAGTGAATATAAATTATTTACTGCAGACGAGATCGAATGGTACGATTCCCGTTTCAAATTCGGGGAAAAAGATTCACAGATGGATATTCATATTCCAATTATAAAAAAAGATAAAGAAGATGACATTACTAAAGGGTTATTTTTTGTTAATGAGGATTAATTAAACCAGATCTAAAAAAAAGGAGAGTAAAATGATTATTATTGAAGTGAAAAAAAACAAATTTGTGAATATCGATAATGTGTTTAGAATGGATATCCTTCAGAAAGAGGATAATAATAAAGTCTATTGGAGATTTTATGCTTCTGATGAATCTTTTTGTTCTAGTAGAGAATTCTCTGATGAACAGGAAGCTCATTCCTGGCTTTCAATGCAGATAGCACGTGCACAAGGCTCGAAAGAGATAATTTCTTTATAGATGTCTAACACACCTAATACTAAAGATTTATAGGTGTTCAACTGATAGGCGAAAAGTAATTATCTAACAATAATTATTAAAAAACCTTGACCGATATAAATATAAAAAGAAAAAAAGTCGTTGCGTTTAATATATGAAAAGGACGCAAATAAATTAGAGGAGGTTTTCATGATCAATATTTTTAAAAACAGAGTACCTCAAGGTACTTCTGCCTAACAGGTGACCAATCCTGTATAACCAAAGAAGTCTTTATTCGTAGG
>JAGLPW010000134.1 GCA_023137125.1 Candidatus Cloacimonadota bacterium
CGGAAGCATGAACAGCGTTTTCTCCTATAGATTCTCCATATATTGAACGAACTGTACCAAGAGCTGCTTTAGCGCAATCTGTATTTCCTACTAACTCACGAAGTTTTAAAACTGCATCTTCCCTGCTCAGTACAGCACCAACAATTTTTCCTGATCTCATAAATTCACTAAGTTCATTATAAAATCCTTTTCCAAGATGCTCTACATAAAACGCATCAGCAAGATCACTTGTCATTTTAAACATCTTAAGTTCTTCAATAACAAATCCATTTTTTTCGACCATCTGTAAGATCTCACCAATTAAGTTTTTCTCGGTTGCATTCGGCTTGATCAAGAGTAAAGTTTGTTGTTTCATATTCTCTCCAAATTTTATTTCTTTATTAATATTAATTAATTTGAGTTTGCATTTCTAAAACTCAAATTTTAAAAAGCAAAAATTTGTTATACTCTTCTTTTTGCAAGAAAAATGTTTGACATAAAATTTCATACTTCAATTAAAAGATAAAATTTGTTATAAATAATTATAGATTTGGAGGAAAAATGTCTTTTGATAAGATTAGAAAAGGTAATACAATTTTTACAGATAAATTCAAAGAAAATAAAAAATTATATCATGATCTTGTGGAAAATGGTCAACATCCAAAAGTTTTATGGGTTGGTTGCTCTGATTCACGTGTAGTTCCAGAATTTATCGTGAATGCGGATGCAGGAGATCTGTTCGTCATCCGTAATATTGCAAACATAATCCCGCCGGAAAATGCCAATGAAACTTGTACAAGTTCCGTTTTAGAATACGCTGTAGTGCATTTAAACGTGGAGCATATTGTAATCTGCGGACACACAGGATGTGGAGGAATTAATGCTTTAATCGATGGTACACCAGAAGATACTAAAATCCATGATTGGTTGAAACATGCATGTTCTGCTAAGGAAACAGCTAAAAGTTCAGGAACAGATTCCCTGGAATTAGAGACAATTAAAGAAAATATTTTTCTTCAGGCAAAAAACCTTTTAACTTTCGATTACATTGAAACAAAAAAAAATAATGATGAAATAAAAATACATAAATGGCTATACGATATGAATACTGGAACGATCTCGTTTTTCGATGATCTAGATAATGATTGGTTTCCACTAAATTGATAATTAATTATCATAAATAATTCAATTTTATGAGATATTCTTTTTAATATTTATAAATTATTTATTATATCTTTTATAAAATATATTTACATATTAGAAAGTTTTTAAAAAATACTTGACTTGTTGATATGTGAGTAAGATTTAGAATTATATTTATTTTAATAATTAAAGGAGGACATACCAGATGGCAGAAAAGAAAGCAATAACTTCGTTAGCACACGAAGGAAGGACGTTCCCACCATCCGAAGAAATGAGAAAAAATGCTCATATTACATCAGATGAACAATACAAAGAAATGTGGGAAAGATCAATTAAGGATCCTGATGGATTCTGGTTAGAACAAGCGAAATCTTTACATTGGTTCAAAGAACCAACAATAGGTCTCAAATACAATTGGGATACAAAAAATCGCATCATCGAGCATACTTGGTTTGAAGATGGTGAAATGAATGTAAGTTACAACTGTTTAGATAGACATCTCGGAACACCAACTGAAAACAAAACAGCAATTATTTGGCAAGGTGAAGCAGAAGATGATGTAAAAAAATATACTTACAAAGAATTACACTTAGAAGTAAGTAAATTTGCAAATGTTCTTAAATCAAAAGGAATCCAAAAGGGTGATAGAATTGCTATTTATATGCCGATGGTTCCTGAGCTGGCAATCGTAATGCTTGCCTGCACAAGAATTGGTGCTATCCATTCTATCATTTTTGGTGGATTCAGTGCAGATGCGATCAAAGGGAGAGTAAATGACTCCGATTGTAAAATGTTGATCACTTCAAATGTTTCTAATAGAGCTGGAAAACACATTCGCCTGAAAGATATCTCCGATGAAGCTTTGAAAGACACTCCTACTATCGAAAGTGTGATCGTTACAAAAGTAAATGACGAACCTTGTCACATGGAAGAAGGAAGAGATTTCTGGTATCATGATGTAATGGCAAAAGCAGATTCAGTTTGCGAAGCCGTTCCTATGAAAGCTGAAGACGAATTATTCATTCTTTATACTTCCGGTTCAACCGGGAAACCAAAAGGTGTTGTTCACACAACAGCAGGTTATTTGATGCATACAACACTTACACACAAACATGTTTTCAATATTCATGATGATGATGTATATTGGTGTACTGCAGATATCGGTTGGGTTACAGGTCATAGTTATATTGTTTATGGTCCACTTGCAAATGGAGCAACTTCTGTGATGTTCGAAGGCGTTCCTACATATCCGGATGCTGGTCGTTTCTGGCATATCGTAGAAAAATTTGGTATAACTGTATTCTACACAGCGCCAACAGCTATCAGGGCTTTGATGAGACTCGGTGATCAATGGGCAGAAAAATATAAAATGCCATCTCTAAGAATTCTCGGTTCGGTTGGAGAACCAATAAATCCTGAAGCTTGGATGTGGTATTATGAAAAAGTCGGTAAAAAGAATTGCCCTATCGTAGATACATGGTGGCAAACTGAAACCGGTGGATTTATGATCTCACCTCTTCCAGGTGCTCATGTATTGAAGCCAGGTAGTGCCGGTAGACCATTCTTCGGCGTAGAACCTGTTATCTTACGTGATGATAGATCAGAATGCGACCGTAACGAAGGTGGAAAACTTTGTATTAAGAAACCTTGGCCAGGAATGATGAGAACAATGTGGGGTGATCACGATAGATTCATCGATGTATATTTCACAATGTATGATGATATCTATTTTGCCGGTGATGGCTGTCGTATTGATAATGATGGTGATTATTGGTTAATGGGAAGAATTGATGACGTTGTTAATGTATCCGGTCATAGAATCGGAACTGCAGAAGTTGAAAGCGCTCTTGTGAGTCATAAAAACGTTGCAGAAGCTGCTGTAACTCCCATTCCTCATGAAATTAAGGGTCAAGGTCTTTATGCTTATGTTACTTTGGTTGGTGGCATTGAAGAAACTGATGAATTGAAGAAGGAACTCATTATGCATGTTCGTAAGGAAATTGGACCGATCGCTGCACCAGAAGCTATTCAGTGGGCACCGGCACTTCCTAAAACACGTTCAGGAAAGATCATGCGTAGAATCCTTAGAAAAATTGCAGAAAGAGATGCAGACAATCTTGGAGATATCTCCACTTTGGCAGATCCTAGTGTTGTTGAAAGCTTAATCGAAGAACGTAAGTTAATCAAATAATTAATAATGAAGAATATAGCCGGAACTATGTTCATAGTTCCGGCTTTTTTCGAAAAAAGGAGAAAGAATGTCTGAAAAAAAAGTAATGAATAGAAATTTCGTAGTATTTGGCGCAATTTTGATCCAACTCTGCCTTGGTGCAATTTATGCATGGTCTGTATTTACAAAACCTTTAGTAGAAGCAGATTGGACAAAAACACAAACACAAGCTGTATTTGCAGCAGGTCTTGCGTTATTTGCAATCGTGATGGTTATTGCAGGAAGACTTATGCCAAAAATAGGTCCTAAAAAACTTGCCATGTCCGGTGGAATCGTACTTGGTCTTGGATATATATTAGCAGGGCTTTTTGGTGGAACTAATTTTTGGTTAATTTTCTTTTTTGTAGGAATAATCGGTGGATCTGGTATTGGCCTGGCCTATGTTGTACCAATCGCTGTTGGCATGCGTTGGTTTCCAGACAAAAAAGGACTTATCACAGGGCTGGCTGTTGCCGGTTTTGGTTTTGGAGCAACCCTGTGGGTTAAACTAGCAGGAACTTGGGGTGGCTTGATCGAGAATTTAGGATTAAGCACAACTTTCACAATTTATGGAATCGTTTTTTTTGCAGCTGTAATCTTAGGAAGTCTTTGGATGAAATTCCCGCCGGAAGGTTGGAAACCAAAAGGTTGGAATCCTGCTGAAGTTGAGAAAAAAACAGGTGCATCGGGAAATGAAATGAAAAGTGGAGAGATGCTTAAGACTCCTCAATATTATATGATCCTCTTAACTTTTGTTTTTGGAGCAAGTGCCGGACTCATGAGTATTGGTTTGATGAAACTTTTTCCAATGGAAGCTTTACAGGCAGCAGGTTATAGTCAACTTGCAGCGTCGGGTATTGCCGGAACAGCAATGGCTGTATTCTTCTCACTTGCAAACGGCTTAGGAAGAATTGCCTGGGGTGCAATGAGTGATAAACTCGGGAGAAAACTTTCAATTGCTATAATGATGTTTACTCAAGGAGTCTTTGTTATTCTTTTCCAATGGATCGCCGGAACTCCGGCTCTGCTTTATTTGGGTGCTGCTCTTATAGGATTTAATTTTGGTGGAAATTTCGCACTATTCCCCACAATTACAGCAGATACATTTGGAGCTAAACATATCGGACAGAATTATGGCTGGGTATTTCTTGCTTATGGTGTTGGTGGAATATTCGGACCAATCCTTGGTGGAAAACTGGGAGATATGAATAATTTCTCACTCGCCTTCATTATTTGTGGTGTGTTATGTATTGTCGCTGCTGGTATTATCCTCGGTGTAAAACCACCTAAACAAAAATTAGCATAATCCTAATATTCACAATAAAAGAGGTTACACTTGTAGCCTCTTTTTTCTTTTGATATTTGAATTCGTTTTAAAATAATATTATACTAACAACTACAATAATTGTAATTTCTTGACATTAAACCTTGAGTTCTGTTTTGAGTAAAAAAAAATTTCGGAGTAAATATGGCGATTAAAAAGTTAGATACCCTGATCGAAATGGTAAAAAAGAAGTCCAAGAAAAGAGTTGTTGTTGCATATGGACAAGATGATACGACAATTCTCGCAACAAAAAGAGCTATCGAATTAGATTTTGCAGAATTCATTCTAATAGGTGATAAAAAAGTTATTAATAAGATATGTGTTGATCATGACATTGATCCTGATATTTACACGATTATTCATGAACCTGACGAATTGAAATCTGGTGAAAAAGCTATAGAACTTGTGAATAATGGTGAAGGTGATGTGTTGATGAAGGGTTTGATCTCAACAGATAAATTACTGAAATGCATACTTGATAAAGACAATGGATTAACGATCCCGGATGCAACTTTAACATCTATTTCCATTGCAGAAATTCCCAATTATCATAAGCTGCTAATTTTTGCAGATGCGGCGTTTATTCCCAGGCCGAATATAGAACAAAAAATCGCAATGACAAATTATGTGATTGAAACTGCCAGGAAGATTGGCATCAAAAGGCCAAAAGTTTCAATCATATCATTTTCGGAAAAACTTTATCCAAAAATCCCTACTGCTGTAGATGCTGC
>JAGLPW010000135.1 GCA_023137125.1 Candidatus Cloacimonadota bacterium
TCAAGAATGCTGATGTCGATGGACCGCTTTCCATTGATCTGTCGATTGATCCTGACAGCCTGCAACACAAAGGGGTGACCAGTTGTGTGCAGGGAGATGCAGATTGCCTCGTTTTTCCATTTTTGGAAGTGGCAAATGTTTTCTATAAATCTTTAACTTATTTTGCCCATGCCGATATGGCTACAGCTATTGTTGGAACTAAAGTGCCAACCACTCTTTCATCGAGAAGTGACACAGTTCGAAACAAACTTTATTCTCTTGCTTTTGCCTGTTTGAGGGCAGATAAAGAATTACAAAATAATATTGAAATCGAGGATATTTAATGAAAATAGCCATTGCTTCCGATCATGCAGGTTTTGATCTTAAAGAAAAAATTAAAGAATTTCTTATCGAGCATGAAGTCTTTGATTACGGTACAACAAATTTAGATTCAATGGACTATCCCGATACAGGATTTGAAGCAGCAAAAGCTGTTTCCAATGGAGACTGCAAAAGAGGAATATTGATTTGTGGAAGCGGACTTGGCATGAGCATCGTAGCAAATAAAGTTCCTGGAATTAGAGCTGCATTGTGTCAAACAAAGCAATTTGCACAACTTTCAAGACTTCATAATAATTCCAACATTTTGGTTTTATCAGGAAGATTCATTTCAGAATATCTTGCAAAAGAGATTATTGATGTTTGGTTCAATACTGAGTTTGAAAGTGGAAGACACCAAAAAAGATTAGATATAATATCAAATTATGAAAAGGAGAAATAATAGATGAAATTTATAAAGAAGAATGATCCGGAACTTTATAATGCAATGTATAAAGAATTAAAGCGTCAAACAGAGAATCTGGAATTGATCGCCTCTGAAAATTTTGTTTCCAGAGCTGTCCTCGAAGCTGCCGGTTCCGTTCTAACAAATAAATATGCCGAGGGTTATCCTTATCGCTATAGCAAGAAGACCGGGAAATTGAAATATAGCCTTTATGGAAGATATTATGGTGGGTGCGAATGGGTAGATGAAGTTGAAAAACTAGCAATTGAAAGAGCAAAAGAAATCTATGGTGCAGATCACGTAAACGTGCAACCCCATTCTGGTTCTCAAGCAAATATGGCAGCATATTTTGCACTGGTAAAGCCCGGTGATACTGTTCTTAGTTTAGAACTTTCTCACGGTGGACACCTCACTCATGGTCATCCGCTCAGTTTTTCCGGTGCTTTGTATAATATTGTCCCTTATGGAGTAAATAAAGATACTGAACAATTTGATTATGACGAGATAAGAAAACTTGCAATTGAACATAAACCAAAGATGATACTTGCGGGAGCTAGTGCATATCCTCGAAAAATTAATTTTAAAAAATTCCGAGAGATAGCTGATGAGGTAGGTGCAACATTATTTGTTGATATGGCTCATATCGCAGGACTGGTTGCAACTGGTCAACATCAGAACCCTATTCCGTATGCAGACATCGTAACTACTACAACTCACAAAACCTTGCGAGGACCGCGTGGTGGTATGATACTCTGTAAAGAAGAATATGCAAAAGAAATTGATAAGCAAGTTTTCCCAGGAATTCAGGGTGGACCACTTGAGCATGTTATTGCTGCAAAAGCTGCAGCATTCCAGGAAGCACTTCAAAATGATTTCAAAATCTATCAAGAACAAGTTGTTAAGAATGCAACAGCATTAGCAAAGGCTTTAGGAGATAAAGGGCTTCGGTTAGTTTCAGGTGGAACGGACACCCACCTAATGCTGATAGACTTGGGCGATAAAGATAGTGGAAACCCAAGTGGAAAGAAAATGGAAGGAGCTCTTGATAAAGCGGGTATCACTGCAAACAAGAATACGGTTCCTTTTGATAGTAGACCTCCATTTGTAGCCTCAGGTATTCGACTAGGAACTCCAGCTATCACAACAAGGGGGATGAAAGAGCAGGATATGGAGTATATTGCAGAATTTATCTCTCAGGTTTTTTCTAATCATGATGATGAAGAGAAATTAGCTCAAATTAAAGAAGAAGTTCGTGATTTCTGTTCTAAATTTCCACTATATCCAGAACTTCTTAAAGAAGACTAACATATTACAACAGATATATATTGCCCTTTCCGGAATCGGTTAGGGCATTTTTATTTTTGCACCATGCAAAAAAAATATTTCAAAATTTACAAATCAAATTTTTTAAATCTCTCAACTTATTTCGTTTCGCAATCCTCAGCTTCACTTGAGTTAGAATCAATTATATATGGGAACGAAAAAAATAATAATTAGTTGACACCATAAGTTTATCAAATAAACATTAATTTGTGGATTATTGTGTCCTTAATTAAAAATTATTTCTGTGGTAAAGAGGGAGAGACCATGAATATTGAATTTCATTATTACCTAACAAAATATTTAGCATTAGAAGCAGGTTTTGATAATACCGAAGCTGAGATCATAGCCTATTCATCGCAGTATGTAGATGATAATTCAATCCAGTATAAGATTAAGCTTCCGGATGGTTCTGCATATGAGAATTACGTGACTCAAACTAAGAATATCACTCGACCAAGAAAACAATTAATGCGGATATATTTATTATTCCATTTTATGCCTGGCAACCCAACAAGCCCAAAAACCAGAAGAAAAGATGGAAAGATGCACCTTCTTAATACTACTTCTTCCAGTACCCATGCTCAAGAGATATTTTACGATGCAACAAAGAGTGAAAATTTGTATTCATTAGGTGTTGCCTCACATATGCTTGCCGACACAATATCTCATCAAAATTTCATTGGGAATTTTGACGAAATGAATGCAATGAAAGGAGTCTGGGAAACTCTAACTCCAAATATAGGGCATGCAGATGCAGGTTATAAACCAGATGTGCCTAATCTCATCTGGCACGATCCACGTCTTATAGAAGAAAATGCTACTATTGATAATACTGAACGGATTTTGCTGGCATCTAATAAACTTTATAAGAATTTTCTTATGTTCACAGCAAGCCCAACTAATTGGACAGAAGTGAAGGCAAATATTACTGATATTCTTAAAGATAAGATTGATGAAAGACATTTATCTTCATATAAAAAACAAATGAAACAGAGAATTAAAAAATATCAAGAACTTATCTTTAATCATAATACGAATGCTGAATATGATCCTTATAGTTGGTTCAATGAGGCAATTTCAGAAGATATCAAATTTCTTGATGATAAAAAAGTAAAATTTGATCCGATTAAAGATAAATTAACTTTTAAGGAAAATTATAAACAATCGAATTGGTATAGATTTCAGGAAGCTGCAAAGAGCTTTCAAAAAAGAGCGGCAGATAAAATGGCACCAATATTCTCGCAAATAGAAATTAAAGAATGGTAATGAATATTAGGAGGAAAAGATGAAAAAATTGTTCATAGTTATATTTTTTTTAGGAACGCTGCTTTTAGCGCAAAATGTGTGGATAAATGAGTTGCATTACGATAACGTAGGAGCTGATGAGGGTGAATTTTTAGAGATAGTTCTAGAAAATGCGGGAAATTATACAATAAGTGAATTCACAATTACTCTCTATAATGGTAATGGGAGTATCACTTATGGAACAACTACTTTAGATACATTTACAGAAGGTAGTACTGTTGAGAATTTTACAATCTATTATAAATTAATTACAGGTATTCAAAATGGATCTCCAGATGGGATTGCAATTGATTATCAAGGCACTCTTATTCCTGGTCAATTCTTAAGTTATGAAGGTACTTTTGAAGCTGGTGACGGTCCTGCAATTGGCGTAATGTCAACTGATATTGGGGTTACAGAAGATGGCGGTACCCAAATTGGAGAATCACTTCAACTGCTTGGGACAGGAGCTGTTTATAGTGATTTTATCTGGCAAGAACCTGCAGCAGAAACACCAGGAGAATTAAATAATAGTCAAACATTTGGAGGAACACCAGAACCTACAATTATTGTAGCAAGCCCGAATGGTGGAGAACAATGGGAACAAGGTTCTACTCATCCAATCACATGGACATCCATAAATTTCACTGGGAACATAATGATCGAATTAGAAATGGTTTACAGAGATAGAGAAGTGCTTGTAGCTTCCACAGAAGATGACGGAAATTGGGAATGGAACATTCCAGAAGATCTTACGATTTCTGATTATTATGTAATTATTATTTCTGATGCCGATGATGGAGATCCATGGGATGATAGTAATGCTCCTTTCTCTATTATAGAACCAATCCCTGTTACTCCGTACACGATCTATGAGATCCAATATTCTACTACCGGCCCATCTCCACATGAAGGAGAGCTGGTAGAAACTTCTGGAATTGTTACAGCGAAATTTGAGAATTATTTCTTTATACAAGATGGCATAGGTGCATGGAATGGAATTGTTGTTTATCCATTACAAGAAGTAGAGGTTGGTGATGATATTACAATCTCAGGAAGTGTCCTGGAATACAATGACAAAACAGAAATAACCGATATAATTAATATGACCATTTTAGGTTCTGCTGATCTCCCCGAACCCGTTATACTTAATGCAGATATTCTTTCTTCAACAGAGGATTATGAAAGTGTTCTTGCCAAAATTCAGAACGTGATAGTTTCCAATGAAGATCTTGGTTATGGTGAATGGGAAGTTGAAGATCAATCTGGTACCTGCATAATTGGTGGATTGGGTGATTATACTTATGAACCTCTATTGGGAGAAATGATATATAACCTTACCGGAGTAGTTGATTATACTTATGGAAATTTTAAACTTGAACCCAGAGATGATGATGATATAGATTTGGAAGGCACTGATGTTGATGAAGAATTTCTTACAATAAAGTCAAATTCAATGGGCAATTACCCAAATCCTTTTAATCCATCAACAACAATATACTTTCAATTAAACACTGAAAATACCGAAGATGCTGAATTGATAATCTATAACTTAAAAGGACAGATGATTCGACAATATTCAATAAATAATCTTCAATCTTCAATCACTTGGAATGGAGTTGATCAGTCTGGGAAATTGGTAACATCCGGAGTATATTTGTATCAACTTAAAATAGGAACTGAAACTCATACAAAAAAGATGCTTTTATTGAAATAGCATCAGCTAAATTAAGCAATGAGTTAGATTCTAAGAAAGACCTGAGTAAATATAATTAGAGAACGTAGTAATGTTTGATGGGGGTTTCGTTAGCTGCCAAAGGCTTGGAAACTAGAATTTACTAATATGTCATCTGGTTTTGAAATCAATAATATAAATCTGATTATAGTTTTATTGACAGATTATTATGAAAAAATATTTGATTTATTAATTATAAGATAATTAATATTTTTGAGGAATTGATGAAAAAAATAGCGTTATATTTCATAAGAAAAATTAAAGCATTATTAATAAGATGCAAAATTCATTTATTTATTGAACCTTTTTCAGGTATATTGCAAAATTTAGTTTATATATCCAAACTATCGAAATGGGCTAAAAAGACTCCAATGCCAGAATTTAATGATTTTTATTCTAAGAAACGTGATTATAGTAAGAGATATGAACTTTATAAATATGTGATAAATAAGGAAAAACTCGATGAAATATTTTATCTTGAATTTGGTGTAGCTCAAGGTTATTCTTTTAAATGGTGGATTGAAAATATTGATAATAAAAAATCTCGTTTTGTTGGTTTTGATACATTCTCCGGTTTACCTGAGAACTGGAGTACATTACACAAAAAAGGTTCAATGTCAGCATCAGTTCCTGATATAAATGATAAAAGGTGTGCTTTTGAGGTTGGTCTTTTCCAAGAAACACTTCCAGGATTTTTAAAAGAATTCAATTCTAATTTGAGAACTATAATTCACATGGATGCTGATATTTACAGTGCAACACTTTATGTACTAACATCTTTATCAAGAATATTAAAAAAAGGAGATATTATTTTCTTTGATGAATTTAATGTCCCCAAACATGAATTTAAAGCTTTCACAGATTTTGTTGATTCTTATTATTTGAAATATAGAATTATTGGAGCAGTTAATAATTATTATCAAATTGCAATAATAATTTTGTAGGAGGTATAGAAATATGAAAAAAATATTCATAGGAATTGTATTATTATTTCCCTTTGTACTATCTTCAACTATTATTAATATTCCTGATGATCAACCAACAATTCAGGCAGGAATAAATGTATCAGTGGAAGGTGATACAGTTTTAGTACAACCTGGAACATATTATGAGAATATAAATTACAATGGTCATAATATTGTTTTGGGTTCTCTATTTTTAATTACAGCTGATTCAATGTACATTTCAAACACTATTATTGATGGAAACATGAATGGTTCAGTTATAACATTTTTCAATGGAGAAGATACAACTGCTGTATTAATTGGTTTTACAATTAGAAATGGACTTGCGGATTATCTTTGGGGTCATCATTTTGGAGGAGGGATTTTTTGCGCTTTTGCAAATCCTACAATTAATAATTTAATTATTACAAATAATTATGCAGAACCAGATGGAGCAGGGGGAGGTATTAGTCTAAGTGCTGCGAACCCTATAATTACAGATGTAATTATCCAACAAAACTTTTCATCCGGAGTTTCTGGCGGGCTTCATATTTCATCAAATTCTAATCCTATTATTACAAATGTTATTATAAAAGAAAATGTTGCAGATTGGGGTGGTGGAATATATGTTTATGATAACTGCATTCCCATTCTTACAAACGTTGAGCTCACCAATAATACTGCTTATTCGGAAGGAGGTGGTATAATTTGTCATATAGGCTGTAATCCAATTATGCAAAATTTAACTGTTTCAGGAAATTACTCTCCATCAGGTGCTGGAATCTTTGTTGGAACAAATTGTAATCCGGAAATCATTAATTCGATATTTTGGAATAACGATTCATCTGAAATATATGTGTCAGGAGGTTCAGTAACAATTACTTATTCTGACATACAAGGTGGATGGGCAGGAACAGGTAATATTAACGAAGATCCACTATTCATTGATCCATTTAATTATGATTTTCATCTCACAGAGGATTCACCATGTATTGATGCTGGTGATCCAAATTCACCATTAGATCCTGACGATACAATTGCTGATATGGGAGCATATTATTTTCATCATGAATATCAACTAAGTGCAGATTTTCTAGGAGAACCATTATCTGGGATTGTTCCACTTGAAATCCAATTCACTGATCTCTCAACAGGTAATATAATAGAATGGGAATGGGACTTTAATGATGATGGTATAATTGATTCATATTTACAAAATCCCTCTTTTACATTTAATGTTGCTGGGGTATATACTGTCGCTTTAACCGTGAATGATGGAGAAGATGAAATAACTGAAATAAAAACTGATTATATTACTGTTTTTGATTCTCTTCTTGCTGATTTTGAGGGATCACCCATTAATGGAGAGTTTCCATTAGAGGTACAATTTACGGATCTATCTACGGGAAATATCACTGGTTATATGTGGGATTTCGATAATGATGGTATGATAGATAGTAATGAACCAGATCCATTATTTGTATATGAGCAAATTGGTAGTTATGATGTTTCACTAACAATTACTGATGGATTTGATGAGAATACAGAAATTAAATTCAATTATATTACAGTAGTTGATACAACTAGCTTGAACAATAACATTTACCCATTCCAAACAAAATTAAATCAAAATTATCCAAATCCATTCAATCCTACGACAACAATTAGTTTTGAAATAAAAGAAAATGAAACCGGCATTCTTACTTTATTCAACATCAAAGGGCAAATAATAGAATCCCATCAATTTGAATCTGGTAAACATGATTATCTATGGAATGCATCAAATGAGGCATCAGGAATATATTTCTGTAAATTACAGACACAAACCATAACCGAAACAAGAAAAATGCTGTTGTTGAAATAATTTTAAATTTTAGGGAGATTATTATGAAAAAAGTAATAGTTGTACTATTTGTTATTATGATTTCTAACCTTTATTCTACTATAATCAATATTCCGGAAGATCAACCAACAATTCAAGCTGGTATAATTATTTCAGCAGATGGAGATACCATCTTAGTCCAACCTGGAACGTATTATGAGAATATAAATTATAATGGCCAAAATGTTGTTGTGGGCTCATTATTTTTAACAAGTCAGGATACTTCTTATATTTCTCAAACTGTAATAGATGGTTCACAAGTAGGAAGTGTAGTAATGTTTGAAAGTGGAGAAACTTCATCTGCAGTATTATCTGGATTTACAATAAGAAATGGATATGCATCTGGCTCAACATATCCGGATAATCGTGGAGGTGGTATTTCGATTGATTGCTCATCTCCAACTTTGAATAATCTTATTGTAACTGATAATCAAGCGATTAATGCAGGTGGTATTTCTTTTTGGGATAATGCAAATGCAACATTGGATAGAATAACTGTGATAAATAATTTTTCGTATAATAATTCTGGAGGGCTGCATTTTAGCAACTCAAATCCCATATTAACAAATGTAATCATCAAGAACAATTTTGCTTCATCTAAATCGGGTGCTGCTGGTTTTTCATCTTGTTCTCCAACTCTTGTAAATACATTAATTGTGGACAATACCGCAATGGAAAAAGGCGGTGCTATTTATTTATCAAGTGAGGCTTGTCCTGTATTTGAAAATGTAACAATTTGTAATAATAATAGTTCATGGAGTGCTATATATTGTGATACTAATTCCTGGCCAAACTTGCTTAACTGTATCCTATGGAATAATTCTCCTTCTGAAATTCTTCTTGATAATGGTGGAGCAATTTCAATAACTTATTCTGATGTTAGAAATGGATGGGCAGGAATAGGTAATATTAATGAAGACCCTTTATTTATTAATCCCTATATTGGAAATTATCATCTCCAAGAAATTTCACCATGTATCGATGCAGGTGATCCAGCTACACCACTAGACCCTGATGGCACAATAGCAGATATGGGAGCTTATTATTATGATCAAAGATTTCCTCAAGCAGAATTCACCGTAAATGATACAACTGGCTCAAAATATTCAGTGTTTGAATTTACTGATCAATCAACTATAGGTAATTTGGGCACCTCAATAGACAGCTGGAGTTGGGACTTCAACAACGATGGAGTTGAAGATTCTAATGAGCAGAGTCCTTGTTATGTATATAATCTTCCAGGTGTTTACTCTGTTTCATTAACAGTTACGGATAATGGTTTTGAGGATTCAATCATCAAAGAAGATTTCATACAGGTCAGGAACATCATCCATATTCCAGCAGACTTTGAATCAATACAAGAAGGCATTAATGTTTGCTCTAACGAAGATACAATTCTTGTTCATCCAGGAATATATTTTGAGAATATTAATTATTCAGGAAAAAACTTAACAATTGGTAGCTTATTCTTAACAACACAGAACACGAGCTGTATTTTCCAAACAATAGTTGATGGTTCACAAGATGGAAGAGTTGTTACATTTGAGAATAATGAAAACTCAACAGCTGTGTTAACTGGCTTTACAATAAGAAATGGATATGCATCTGGCTCAACTTATCCGGATAATCGAGGTGGAGGTATTTCGATTGATTGCTCATCTCCAACTTTGAATAATCTTATTGTAACTGATAATCAAGCGATTAATGCAGGTGGTATTTCTTTTTGGGATAATGCAAATGCAACATTGGATAGAATAACTGTGATAAATAATTTTTCTTATAATAATTCTGGAGGGCTGCATTTTAGCAACTCAAATCCCATATTAACAAATGTAATCATCAAGAACAATTTTGCTTCATCTAAATCGGGTGCTGCTGGTTTTTCATCTTGTTCTCCAACCCTCATAAATGCACTAATTGTAGATAATACTGCAATGGAAAAGGCTGGTGCAATTTATTTATCCAGTGCAGCTTACCCAGTTTTAATAAATGCCACGATTTATAATAATAATAGTTCATGGAGTGCTATACATTGTGATACTAATTCCTACCCGAATTTGTTTAACTGTGTTTTATGGAACAATTCCCCTTCTGAGGTTCTTCTTGATAATGGTGGAACCATTTCAATAAATTATTCCAATGTTAAAAATGGATGGGGAGGAACAGGAAATATTTCCACTGATCCATTATTTGATAATCCGACTAATGGTGACTATCATCTTTCAGATAAAAGTTTGTGCGTTGGTGCTGGTATTGATTCCCTTGAGATTAATGGGATATGGTACTGTTCTTTAGACTCAGATTTAGATGGAAATTCACGACCAAATCCAACGGGTTCTTGTCCTGATATAGGCGCATATGAGAATATTCTTGGTGTGCCATTTGATGCTGAAATTGTTACTATTGAGATTATCCCAACACCTGGTAATGTCACTATTAACGAAACAGAAAGCATTGATTTTAGCTTTAGTGGCTATGACCCAAATGGTTCTGACCTTGAATATAGCTGGGAAGTTGATGATGTTGTTGTTTCAAATGATTGTACATATTTATTCACTACAGATGTGTCATCTGCAGGAGAATATGTTATTACACTTGATATAACTGATAATTTTGGTATATCTGACACAACTGACAAAATTAAGCAATTAGGAAGAAAAGCAAGACCACGAGATTCAGGAAGAAGTGCAATATCCTTCTCTTGGAACGTAACTGTAATTGATATTGATCAAAATATCGTTGTGAATGATTTATCATTTGCAGATTACAGTGGTGGAATATGGCAAACAATAGATCAGACAATTGACGAAATTGATAGCCTTAACTTCTTCATTAGTGCAAATGATCCTGATGGAAACATTTTGGAGTATAACTGGGAGCTTGATGGAGCAGTTGTATCCTCGGATAGCACATATCAATTTAATACCGATTATACTTCTGCTGGAGAGTATGTGGTTACATTAGAAGTAACCGACAACTTTGGAACAGATAGAGCATCTCAGGGCGCATACAGAAACACATTAATCTATACTTGGGATATAGTAGTTAATGATGTAGATCAATCGATTGTTGTTATTGAACTTGTTCCACCAGAGGGCAGTATAACTATCGATGAAGAAGATGTAATAAACTTTTCAATCGAAGCATTTGATCCTGATGGTAATGATCTTGAATATAGCTGGAGGGTTGATGGTATAGAAGAATCAACAGAAAATACATTTATTTTTATTACTGATGAAAACTCAGCTGGGGATTATGTTATAACATTAAGCGTCTCAGATAACTATGGTACTCGCGATGAACAAACGTTCAGTTGGGATATTCATGTTAATGACACGGTAAACTCTTCTTCATTATTGTTACCTCAAATTTCAAAGTTGTTTTCAAACCATCCAAATCCATTCAATCCTTTAACAACTATTAGGTTTGATATAAAAGAAAACGAAAAAGGAATTCTCTCTATCTATAACATTAAAGGTCAATTTATCGAATCGAATCAATTTGAATCGGGACAGTATCATTTCAACTGGAATGCATCTGGATATAGTTCAGGTATATATCTATACAAACTTGAAACCAAAAGTGTAATTGAAACTAGAAAAATGTTATTGTTGAAATAGTTGTTTAAAATTTATATTTGCTCCCTCTCTTCTTGAGTTGGAGCATTTTTTTTGGTTACTAGTTTATTTTCGAAACTTGCTTAATACTTTTTTCATCTTATCTAATTCTGTTTTTTCGTAGAATTTGAAGATGTATAATAAGATCGGGAAAGCTAAGCACAAAACAATTTTAATTCCAATTCCAAAATAAATATTGGCTCCAGCCAAAAAACCAGAAGTAAAGTACAAAGCAAATCCAACAGCAAAAACCAGCAGCATTTTTCCTATTTCATATTTAACAGGATAGAATTTTTGAGAAACATAGTATGATATAACTGAAATCAACAACGACGATATGACAGTTGTCAGTGCTGCTCCCCAAATACCTAATTTTGGGATCAACAAGAAATTCAAACCAATATTCACAAACAAGGCAATCGTTACTATATAGGCAACATACTTGGTTTTCTTTACATAATGAAATCCAAGAAGGAACATATATTGTATACCTTTAAAAATAAAGGCGATTGTGATGAGTGGTACAATTTTATATGCAATATA
>JAGLPW010000136.1 GCA_023137125.1 Candidatus Cloacimonadota bacterium
GAATAGATTCCTACCTGTGAATAATCCAATAGATATTTAATAATATATCTATCACCAATTGCCAGTAGTTGAACCGAAATTGCACTGAAGATAAGCGGGATACTATAGCCAAGCATCTCTCTTACCAAACTAAGATCAAATTTGTATTGGAAGTTCTTCAATAGTATTGGGATTGTACAAAGCATCTGAATTACATTTGCTATTAACTGACTATAAAAGATCCCGATAACACCTATTTCGGCATATACTAAAAAGTAGATATTAAAAATGAGAACTATCAGTAATTTGGATGCAAAAAAAGAGGAATAGATAATCGGCTTCCCTCGAAATCGAAACAGGTTCATTGGAACTTGATTTACCATTTCCAAACCAATGATAGCAAATATGATAGTGAAGAAATGAGAATAATCTGTACTTGAGAAAAAAACTTGCGATAACCAGGATTTCATTGGAGCAAAAATGATATTTACTGCAACAGCTGTTATAAGTAAAATAACATATGTATTAAAGAGTATTTTACCTTGCTCATTTCTATCTTCTGTTTCCGCGCTCCACCGCATCATAGAAGAAACTATCCGTAATCCCAACACCATCGTAAGAAACATCGAAGTTGTTTCTAGAATTGTAAATCTTCCATAATTCAAAAGTGATAATTTGGCTGTATAAAGAGGTAACAACAACAACCCGATAATTTTCGTAGATAGATTCCCAAGACTATAAATAAATGTATGTTTAGCTGTATCTTTAAGTTTATTCAGCATATTCAATATCCTTTTCAATTAAATCAAACAACTTCTCAGCAACTAATCTATTTCCCTGTAATGAGTAATGAATCCCATCAGGATAATGAACTTCTGGCTTCAGATCATCAAGCTCTAAATAAATACCTTCATATTCATCAGTAATTTGTCTAATTATACTATTATATTTTTTGTAATTTTCAGAACTACCGGGCACAGCTTTTTCCACACGATCGTTCGCTGGATTTATCGGAACAGTAATTATTCTGGCATTTGTTTCCTTCTGCAAAAAGAGAATTAGTTCTTTATAATATTTTCTGAATTTCTTTTGGGAGATCCAGCTTCTCTTTCCACGCAATTTTACAAATAAACTTCTTTTAGGCTTTATGCAATAATGATGAAAAACAGTAATTAATGTTTTATACCAACTTTGCTTTGGACTATTTATTATCTCAGCTAACCAATAAGGTATTTCCCGAGTGGAAGCATCACTAACTCCAATATTAATAATGAAATAATTTGGCATTGAGGCAATATATTCGTCATACTTCTCAATAATATTTGTAATTGTTGCTCTACTAAACCCCATATTGCTAATCATAATAATTTGCTCAGGATGTTCTTTCTGAAGCAGTTCCTCTAGTAACAATCCATAATTTTTATTATTTGGAAACTTTTGTGGAGGACGATTACGGATTGCTACAGAATTACCGATAATTGTTATTCTTAGCTTTCTCATTTCATTAAACCTTTTATTTCTTTTGTAACACGATAACATGAATTGGCATCTTGGTATTCATGAATCTTGTTTGTTAATTCATTTCTTAAACTTTTAAATTCATCCTTTCCATAAATAATCTGTTCCAAATTTATTAATAACTCCTGCTGATTCTTTGGTTTACATCCTGAAGTAATCGAATCATAGTCAATCAGAAAACCATGATCCTTTGTATATCTCTTCAAATCATAGGGTAAAAAAATCATTGGACGATCCAAAAGAAGATAATCAAAAAAAATGGAAGAATAATCTGTAATCAGACAATCTGATGCTACCAATAGTTCGTTTACGTTCGAACATCTATCATGTGTTATTATTCTAAAATTAGTAGATCCTTTAATCTCTTTCCAGAAATCTGTGTTCATGTTTTTCAGATCATTGTGGTGAGGTCGAAGAATGAAACAGGTTTCATTCAATTCACAAAATTCATTTAATTGTTTAATATTGTAATCTTCAAATGGGAAAAATCGGGTTAACTCCCAATTTCTAAAAGTTGGAACATAAAATATCACATATTTAAATTCATTTAAATTATACTTTTTTTTAGTAATATTTTTATCCAGTTCGAAGAGCATATCGTTTCTGGGAAGTCCTGTTATCTTTATTTTATTTTTCCCAATTGGTAAAAAACCATTTTGAAGTTGTGCAGAAAATTCTGATGAAGATATCATAAAAGTAGAATATTTGATCTTTTTCAGTGATGCCTTTTTAAATCTTTCCGGAATGTTTTCAATTCCAATCCAACCTTTTTTTAAAGGAATACCGTGTCCAAGATAAACTAATTTTGGTAGATGAAAGAATGGCTCAAACATGATGGCATCTTTTATCCCATGAGAAGAAACAACTACTTCTGTTCTTAAAGACAGCCAAATTCCTCGAAGAGTTAGACGTTTAAGAACTGAACCACCAAGCTGTTTAATTTCTTCAACAACTTGATCACTATTTGTCATCCATACAGCAGTTAATTCTGGATGATTCATGTGAATATAATTAAACAATGCTGCAGAATTATCACCAAATCTTTCAGCTGAAAAACTCCCAAACAATATCAAACCTTTCTGTTTGGGAATTATTAAAGCCATGATTTTTAGAAATAATGAAAATGACTCCATCACGATTTGTCTTATATAATATTTAGCTTTAATCATAATTCCTGATAGAGAGTTATCAATTGCTCAGCTGCATTCTTCCAGTTATATTTATTAATAACAGCATTATATGAATTATCAGACATTTCTTTATACTTTGGACTTTGTTTCATTGCTATAATTTTCTTTGCCAGATCATCAGCATTTTCTGCTTCGAATACTGATCCGCATTCTTCTTTCTCAATCAAATTTTTCTGTGATGTACAATCACTTACTATGATAGGTCTTCCGTAAGCCATATATTGGAACATTTTGTTGGCATAAGTCGTATCATGATGTGTGTTACGCAAAAAAGGACAGAGCCCAATTTTAGAAGCCTTTATATAAGAAACTGCCTTATTAAAAGGAACCCAACCTATCAATTCTATATTTAAGATATCCAGTTTATCAATCATTCTTTTTAAGTTTCTATCTTCTCTACTCTTTCCGATTATTAAAAAATGAATATCATTATGTCCTTTCAGTAAATTCGCTGCTTGAATTATTGTAGCAGTTCCTCTTCGTAATCCGGTATCTCCAAAATATACTACAACGAATTTTTCTTTGTATTTATTTAAAATGTTATTATCAAATGGAATTAAATTAATCTTTTCTAAATCTACAAAATTTGACATTACAGTTATCTTTTTTGGATCCACATTATAATTGTTCATGTAATAATTTTTTGCTTCATTAGTTATAAGAATTAGTTTATCTGCTAATTTTGTATATCTTTTCTGATATTTGTGCCAACGCTTAATTGATATTATAACGTTGCCAGGAAACGTTCTTACATGATCATAAAGTTTCATTATTTCAGGTCGGTTCTCATGCAGATCAAGTACAAATGGAATCTGATATTTAGTTGAAAATTTCTTTGCTACTTTAGATAGTGGAAGATCATGAAGATGAATAGCATCAAATTTATATTGTTTGAAAACAAACTTTAGGAATTCCCTCCAATAATTGAAATAAAATGGAAAACGCAGGCAACCAACACTGGATTTGTAAATGAAACGCGGCATTCTTTTCCTAATGATAGTGGCATTATTCCAATCTTTTACTTCATCATTAGAAGCAGGTGAAGAACACGCCAGCACTATTTCATGCCCTGCATTAATGAGAGACCTTATTTCCTTCTCTACACGAACATCAGTTGGGAACGTGTTTTCTAATATCATTAATATTCGCATTATACTTCAGCCTTGATCACAAAGAAGATACCAATAGCTGCAAAGACTACATTTGGAAGCCAGGCTGCAACCATTGGAGATAGAACTTCATTATAACCCAAACTCTGACAAATTCTTAATGTAGATAGATACAAGAAACAAACCAAAAGCCCCATTCCAAAGATCAAGCCCCTTCCTTTACTGCGGGAAGAAGTTGAAACCAGGGGTACACTAAAAAGTAAAATGATAAGGTTGGCAAAAGGAAATGATACTTTGAGATTTAGCTCTACAAGCTCTTTTGTAAACTTCTCACCCACCTTCTCCAGCCGCCTAATATATCCCCTTAATTCAAAGAAGTTCATTGAAATTGGTTTTTTTGCACTTTTAATAAAATCGAGTGGAGTTACATCAACTTCTTCTATTACTTTTTCTTCATAATGCTTCATTCCGATTGGAATTCCATTTTCAAAATTCCTGATATAGCAGTTATGGAATACCCATTCCTCAGATTCCCATGAAGCACTGGTCGCAGTTATTTTCCGCTTGATCTCACCAGTTGCAGGATGGAAAGTTGTGATATCAATTGTCTTTAGGTTATTCCGATATCCATCAAAGAAACCGATATAATAAAGATTTTTATCACTTCCCAAATAGTGAATATGTGATCTCATCTTTTTGTCTTCTACTTTCTGATGTTTTATTTTCTCTTTATAAATGTAGTTCCTGTATTCCTCAGCTTTGGGTAAAACAAGATCACCAATGAACATAATAAAAACACTAAAGATCAATCCGAACCAGATCAGTGGAGATACCATTCGTAATATGCTGATCCCTGCACCTCTTATAGCTACCGATTCACTATATTTAGAAAGATTGTTCATAAGGAAAAGACCTGAGAGTAAAACCATTACAGGTGAGGAAAGTAATACAAGATACGGAATACGAAGCAGGAAATACAAAATAATGTCGTGCATTTCCCCACCTTTACTCAGCAATCGCGGTAATCTATCTGAAATATCTACAACAAGAAAAAGAACGGAGAAGGAGAAGAGTATAATTAGGAATATTTTGATATATTCCCTTAAAATATATTTATCTAATAATCTCATTTTATACTAAATCCCAAAAATTTATTCACTTTATCCCGGATTTTTGTAAGATCTAAAGTTTTCATCTCCCTAACAGAAATAATGACCAGATAAATTCCGATAATACCGAAAACAATATTAGATATCCACATTGCCAAGAAAGGAGAGACAACTCCTTTATCGGCAAGTTCCTCACCCAGAGTCAAAGCTCCGTAATAGATAAGAAAAACGATTGCACTAACTGAGAATGACATTCCTACACCACTGGTTTTAGTCATCATTCCTATTGGTGCACCAATCAGCACAAAAATCACACACGCAAATGCTATAGCATATTTTTTGTGGATCTCAACCTGATATTTCCTTACATCTGAATTCAAAGTAGTTATTTTATCCTTTTTTAAATTAAGTCGATTATAATTCTTTTTCAATTCCTTTTTATCAATAACGTCTTCTTCATTAGAATTTATCTCGTCTATATTTGATTGGATATCTTCGATCTCGGTTTGTATCAATTCAATTTTATTTTTTCTTTCATTAACAATTTCCTGCATAGCATTGGAACTCAATTCTCGATCTCCCCGATAATCTGTTCCCTCTTGATTCATCTTATAACCCAGATCAGGGAGATTTAGTGTGAATCTTTTAAACTCACTGATATTGTATTTATCCGGATTTTTCTGATCCCGTTCATGCATTTGACCATTGTAAAGAATCGCTTTCAGACTGTTACCACCGTTTGCTAATTCAATTTTTCCACGCTCAGCAGAGATGGTTTGCGGAAATTTTGTCTTTTCCCGATTATAAATAAGAATTCCAAAAAGCTCATCATCAATTCGCTCTTTTACGTAAATTGTATAATTTTTCATAGAATTGAAAGTTCCCGGAACAATTGCTGTTGCAGGTCTGCGATAATTTGCTTTTATCATCATGTTTTTAAGCATATGATTTGTTTGAGGTAAAACAGCATTATTAAAGTAAACCATGAAAAATGAAATAAAAAGAGCAACGATCACGGTAGGGCGAAGAAGTGTATAAATATTTATCCCACAAGATTTAAAAGCTATAAGTTCATTATCTACCGAAAGTCTTCCAAACGACATAATGGAAGCAAGCAAAATAGCCATTGGAATGGTAAGTGCCAAAATGAATGGCAGGCTTAATCCAAAGATGGAAACAATAGTCAAAACATCGAGATGCTTTTCAATGATAAGATTCAAGAGATCAATTATCTTATCGAGTAACATAACGAAAGTGGTGACCATAAGCGAGACTACAAATGGTTTGAAATTTTCTTTCAGGATGTAACTTTCCAATATTTTCATTTATTCATCAATCCCGATCATGTGTAAGAATTCATTTTCATTGATGATCTTCACAGATTCGATCTCTTTAGCTTTCTTCAGCTTTGAGCCTGGATTTTCTCCCACGATAAGATAATTCAGATTTTTACTTACTGCAGAGATAATCTTTCCACCATTTTTTTCTATCATTTCTTTGATCTCATTTCTGCTGTAACTTGCCAAAGTACCTGTAATTATAAATTTTGCTCCTTTCAGGATGTCCTCAATCTCGATATTTTCACTGATCATTTTCATGCCTGCATCCTGCAAAGATTTGATCATCAGCAAATTATTTTCATTTCGGAAGAACTCATAAACTGATCGGGCAATTTTTTCTCCAATCTCATCAATTTCAACAAGATCTTCGAAATTAGCGTTTATAATCTTATTAATATTATTAAAATATGAACAGAGGATTTTAGATATTTTTGCTCCTACAAAGCGAATTCCAAGTCCAAATAGTATTTTATGGAACTTCTGGGTTTTGGAATTTTCAATTGCATTCTTAAGATTTTCAGTAGATTTTAAGCCTTGCTTATCATAATGCTGAAATTCATCAAAATTGATGTGATAAATATCCTGAATTTTATTTATTTGTTTATGTTCAATTAATTGTTTCACAACAGCTTCACCCAAACCATCAATATCAACAGCAACACGAGAAGCAAAATGCTGGATCCTTCTTTGAATTTGTGCAGGGCAGTTGATATTATTACAATAAGAAATTACTCCTTCTTCCTCTCTCTTCAATGGGGTTCCGCAGACAGGACAAGTTTTTGGAAACTCAATTTCGGTAGATCCTGATTCTCTTTTTTCATGATTTACATTAATTATTTTTGGAATTATTTCACCAGATTTTATTATAGTTACATAATCACCGATCCGCAGATTTAGACGTTTAATTTCATCTTCATTATGAAGAGTTGCATTAGAAACGGTAGAACCGGAGATAAATACAGGCTCTAATCGGGCAACTGGAGTTACGGCACCCGTTCTTCCAACTTGGAAATCCACGCCCAGTAATTGCGTTTCCACTTCTTCAGCTTTAAATTTATAGGCAATTGCCCATTTTGGTGATTTTGAAGTAAATCCAAGCTTTTGCTGTAATTGGAAATCGTTTACCTTTATAACTAAACCATCAATCTCATAATCTAAATTATATCTTGATTTTTCCCACTTTGCACATTGATTTGTAATCGCCTCTATACCAGTAACATGTCCTGTTTCCAATACATTAAAGCCTTGCTTACTCAAAAAATTTAATAACTCATGTTGAGATTTAATATTTGGATTATTAAACAATCCTACGGAATAGATAATTGAATCTAATTTTCTGGTTGCAACTACATCAGCATCTTTTAATTTGATCGTACCTGCAGCAGCATTTCGTGGATTAACAAAAAGTTTCTCTCCATTTTCTTCTCGTTCACCATTTATCCGTTCAAATTCATTAATTGGAAGATATACTTCTCCTCTCACTTCAATTGGTTCTTTATAATTTATTTCATTTGGAATGGATTTTAATGTCTTGATATTTTCGGTTACGTCTTCACCTTCAAAACCATCACCGCGAGTAGTTGCATATTGCAATTTACCATTTTCATAATAGAGATTTATACTAAATCCATCGATCTTCAATTCAGTTGTTACAGTTAATTCACAGTCATCTAATTTTTTAATTTTATCAATGAATTGTTCTATCTCTTCCAGAGAATAAGCATTTTCTAAACTGTACATGCGTGCTTTATGAGAAATTATCTTGCCTTTCTCTGTTATATCCGAACTTACTTGTTGAGTAGGAGAATCATCTATTTTGTACTGAGGGTATTTTTTTTCCAGAGATTGTAATCTTTTTACTAATTGATCATATTGGGAATCTGATATTTCTGAGATTGCTTTTTTGTAATAAAGCGTATTGTAATAAGCAATTTTCTCTCGCAGATCAATGATCTCATCTTCAATAAACAGATCGTCCAATATATCCTCCTATAGTTTGACAAATATTGTATTAATGCATTTTAAAGCAATCTTTTTTTGTGACTATTAAGAGTGATGCATATGCTTTTGAAAAAATAAAAATCTCAGATTTGCTAAAGTACTTTATTTAATCAGTAAAGAATAAAAAAGCCGGATCATTAAATTGATCCGGCATAAATAAATTACGTATAAAATTATAGTTTGTATGATATTCCTAAATTAAGATATCCAAATCCATAACCTAATTCTGCATATACAGCCATTTTAGGATTGAAGAAATATCTTGCACCACCATAAAAACCATACATTAAATAACTTGTTCCTGCTGAATATCCAAATACTTCATCCCCAGAGAAACTAACAATATTGTAACCTAACATTAACCCACCATAAGGATCGATTTTTGGAGATTCAAGTTTCAGATGGTAAGCAGCACGAGCACCGAGTACAAAATAAGTATATGTCCAATTATCATAGTAAACCCAATCATGTTCTGATTTTGCAATTCCTATTAACCCACCAAATGATATAGGATAACCCTCAATCTCTTTAGCTATATCAACACTAAAGCTTATAGGTGGTATTACTATGTCTCCATATAATCCCATCATTCCAAAACCCAATCCACCCTGAACTATTTTTTCTCCAGGTTGGAACATTACAGGATATTCTGCTGTTTTAGTTATAGATTCCTGTGCAAATAAATTAATTGTAAAAGTACAAATAAGTAAAATTACTAAAATACTAATTCTCTTCATAATGTCCTCCTTTTATAAATTTATTATTATTATATTATGTTCTTCACTTATTCTAAAGCCAAGTAATTCATTATTTGAAAACAATGCAACCTTTTTATCATTTGTATATCAGTATTTTACATAGTAATAGGATAATATTG
>JAGLPW010000137.1 GCA_023137125.1 Candidatus Cloacimonadota bacterium
GAAGAAACTCTGTACTTTGGGATGGAAGAGACGACTCCAATTCTGTAGTTTCAAGTGGTATTTATTACTATAAAATTACTTCTGGTGAATTCTCAGAAACCAAGAAAATGATTTTGTTGAAATAATAATATTGAAAAAATGAAAATAATTACCTTATCATTTTTATTTATGATCTCAGTTTTATTGGGAGGAAATGAAATAATGAAATATAATGAACTTAACGCAGAAGAAGAACGAGTTATAGTTCAAAAAGGAACAGAACAACCTTTCACAGGGAAATTTTATAATTATGATGAGAGCGGAACTTATCTATGTAAGCGTTGTGATACACCTTTATTCAGATCAGATGATAAATTCGATTCTAATTGCGGATGGCCCAGTTTTGATGATGAAATAGAAGGTGCTGTTAAAAGAGTTCCGGATGCCGATGGAATTAGAACCGAAATAACATGTGCAAATTGCGGAGCACATTTAGGTCATATTTTTCTAGGTGAAAATTATACTGAGAAGAATATTAGGCATTGTGTGAATTCCATCTCTTTGAACTTTATTTCGGAAAAATCAAAATCAGAAAAAGCGATATTTGCCGGAGGCTGTTTTTGGGGGGTTGAATATCAATTTCAAAAAGTTGATGGTGTAACTGAAACTTCAGTTGGTTACATCGGAGGAAGTAAAACTAAACCTTCATACAAAGAAGTATGCACCGGAACAACAGGATATGCAGAAGCTATACAAATTACTTTTGATCCGCAGCAGGTAACTTATGAAAAACTGGTAAAATTCTTTTTTGAGATCCACGATTTTACTCAAGTTAACAGACAGGGACCAGATATTGGTGAACAATACCGCTCTGTAATTTTCTATACAAATGAGAATCAAAAAGAAACTGCCAAAAGTGTCATCAAAATATTGATAGATAAAGGTTACAAAGTAGCAACAACTATAGAAAAAGCTGACCAATTCTGGGATGCAGAAGAATACCATCAAGATTATTATAACAAGACCGGTGGTGATCCATATTGCCATATCTATAAGAAAATATTTGACAAGAAGAATTGAATATCTGTTTTTAAATAAGTTTTATTTTTTAAGATTATATTTACTTTATAAAATATTTGTGTTGCAATTTGTTTGTATGAAATAAGTGTATGGAGTATCCATGAAAATTTCTAATATTCTTTTTCTATTGTTAATATTTATCTTATTCTTGACCTCCTGTTTAAAAAACAAAGACCCTGATAATTATTTTCTACATATTGATGAATTAGATAATTATCAAATCATTGGTCTATCCTCCATTAATGATGAAGAGATTAAATATTTTTCTCATTGTTATCATTTTGCATTTGATGATCTTGATAGAATCACAGAAATCAACTACTTAGTAGAAGGTGTCATTTCAGATAATGACCCTTACTTCAATGCAGCCAAAGTAATTATCACTTATTCTGATGGTTATGAAAAAAGATCTTTTTTGGATAAAAATAATTTTATTATTGAAAATTCAAATGGCGTTTATTATAATATATTAAAATATGATGATGAACAAAACACTGTAAATTTGTTTAATTATGATAACCATGATAACTTAATAGTTGATATTAATCAAGTTGTTCAATATAGGCGAAAGTTTGATAAAACAAAAAGACAAATTAATACAGTTTTCTTCAATGAGAAGGGTGAAAGAGTAAATTTAAATTATGATTATTGTGAAACTTCAATTAATTATGATGATTTAGGCTATTCTCTGGAAATTAGATACTTTGATGTTGAGAATAAATTAACAGAAAACATATATGGCTTTGCAATTTTAAATAAAAAACAATTTTTAGACAGTAATATTCATGAAATCCGTTTTAAAGGTATTGATGAGCAGTTAAAAGAAATAAGAGATGGTTATGCAATGGTAAGAGAAATTTATAATAATTTCTATATTCTATTTGAACAAAGTTATTATGGAATTGATGAAGAATTAAAAGAAAATAAACTTGGTTTTGCAACCAAACAATACGTATATCCATACATGGGTGGTGGTACTAAGATAAATTATTATAACTCCAGCAATCAGTTAATAGAAATAGAAACAGATTTTAAAATAATTCGTTATACATATGATAAACAAGGCTCAATTATTGAGATTTCAAATTATAACAAGCAAAGAAAATTAATAGAAAATGTATTAGGAATTGCTACTACTAAATTTGAATATAATAATCTTATCAATAAAAAACAGGAATTTGAATATGACATCAATGGTAAAAAGCTTTATGATGATTAGGAATAGCGTTTGACTAGCAAAATTGAAAATTAATGATTATGCAATTAGGAATTGAAATAACTTTATCTAGCTTCATACTCATAACTTGGGCAATCGTAAGTCTATTGGATAAAACATATGATGATCAAGAAAAGCAAAAAGTACTTTCTGTAATTAACAAATTTAGTTCATTTAACAGTAAGGAATTAATTACAAGAGTGTATACTTATTATTTAAATTTATTTGATAAGATTTATAGACCTTGGTTGAAAATCATCAAAATTGAAAATAGTTTTAAGACTAACTTTAATTTAATATTAGCACATGGTAACAGATTTAAGAGAATATTTAGAATTATAGTATATGTTAATATTGTATTCTGGGGAATTTTTGGTATTTTAATAGATTTATTTTTCTTGAATGGCATGGATCCAATTTCAATTTTACAAACTTTGATAATATTTTCAAGTTTTTACTTTCGATCAAAACATGGATATTCTCTACTTCGTTCAGTAATAATATCTTGTACAACAGTCCTTGTGGGAATATATATTTTTTATATCTTAGATGCTAATACACATTTTCCTGCAATCATATCTAATCCAAATAGTTTCATTTTTATGGGTTTAATTTCTCGTGTTTTTTTTCTTAGTCTTCCTTTTAATATTCCTGCTGATTATATCTCTATTATTGAAACTAGATGGATATTAGGAAAATTAAAAAAGCATTCATCCAGAAAGATCGTATTTTACTTACTATTAGATGTATTAATAACGGCATCTATTTTCATAATTCTAAGTTTGTATGTATTATTCCCCACATATATTGAGGATACTAATGCTTTAACAATAAGAATTGCTGGTTGGTCTCAAGGAACTGCTTTAATAAAAAACGTATATATACTTTTCTTTATTCCATTTATCATGACATTCTTTTCTTCAATATTGTTGTATCTGTTTATATTCACATCTTTTTTCATACGATTGCTAATGAAATTTGTAAATATTTTATTTAATGCAAAATTATTGTTTCATCCCCCAAAATATCCATTACAATTTTTAGGTTTGGCTATCACAATTGGGTTAATTATCTTTTACTTTATTATACGATTAATTTCATACGCATTGCAATTAATAGTTTAACTGTTCATTTTCTAACTATTTTTTTCAAATTTAGAATAAGTATTAAATAATTATTGACACTCAATTCGGTAACACTTTTTTGTCTTTTCGTAACACGGAGGATAAATGTCTGATCTTATTAGATTCGGAGTTTCTATTGATAAGGAACTCCTTGAAAAATATGATGCAAAAATAAAGTTAGAGAATTACTCAAATCGTTCTAATGCTATTGCCGATCTTATTCGCGAAGAATTGATCAAACAAGAATGGCAGGAAGATAAAATTATAACCGGTGTTGTCACAATCGTATTCGACCACCATAAACGAGACCTCGTAAATACTCTTACCAATATTCAGCATGATCATCACGATCTAATTATTTCATCTCAGCACATACATTTAGATCACGATTATTGTTTTGAGATCGTTGTAGTTAAAGGCAAACCGAAAGAGTTGAAGAATCTCTGTACTAAATTAAAAGCTGCAAAAGGTGTGAAACATGCAAACCTGAATTTGGCAACAACTGGAGAAATCTGATACATATGATTCATCAAATAACTCCAAATGTATTAATTAATAATTATAAAAAAAAATTAGGAGAATATAATGAGTAACGAGATCACCCTTTTAGCAATTACAGCCGCATCTATCGGATTTTTTCACACACTATTCGGTCCTGACCATTATCTACCATTCATCATGATGTCTAAAGCACGAAATTGGAAGATGCGAAAAACTATGTTAATAACTTTTCTATGTGGATTAGGTCATGTGGGAAGTTCAATAGTTCTTGGAATTATCGGAATTTCAGTTGGAATAGCAATTTCCAAAATAGAAATGTTTGAATCTTTTAGAGGTAATATGGCAGCTTGGGCATTTATTGTTTTTGGCTTTGTTTATCTTGTTTGGGGGATTCGCCAGGCAATTAGAAATAAACCTCATACACATTTACATCTTCATGAAGACGGATCAAAGCATGAGCATGTTCATTCCCATAAAGAAGAACACTCACATGTTCATGGCAAAAAGAATATAACACCCTGGGTTCTATTCACAATTTTCGTGCTCGGTCCTTGCGAGCCTTTGATACCAATTTTAATGTATCCCAGCGCAAAGAACAGCATGTCAGGATTGGTATTTATAACTTTAATTTTTGCAGTTGTAACTATAACTACAATGATGACGGTTGTATACGTTGCATCTTTGGGTTACAAATTTGTTCCAATGAAAAAAATGGAAAGATATTCGCATGCAATTGCCGGTTTCATTATTATGTTCAGTGGATTAGGTATTCAGTTTTTAGGACTGTAACTCAGACACTCTTGTCTGAGCACAAAGCATAATTAAGAGTGATTGTGATACAAAAAAGCAGTAACTCAAAGCCCTCGCTTTTAAAATTTGAATTAGGAGAAATAGATGGATAAAACAGAAGTTAAGGTAATGAAGAAAATATTAAGTGCAAACGACAAGATCGCTGAAGAATTGCGTGATGATCTCACAAAAAAAGGTATTAATTTTCTAAATCTGATGAGTTCACCCGGATCAGGGAAAACAACCATAATGGAGCGCACTGCCCAAGAATTAGGTGACAAGATCTGCGTTATCGAAGGTGATATTCAAACTACTCTCGATGCGGAAAGAGTTGCTAAAGCTGGAATCCAGACATTCCAGATAAACACCGGTGCTTTTGGTGGTGATTGCCATTTAGAATCTGCCTGGATACGTTCTGCTATTGATGAAATGGATTTGACTAATATTGAAACTATCTTTGTAGAGAATATTGGCAATCTGGTTTGCCCTGCAGAATTTGATGTTGGCGCTCATACGAACGCTGTAGTGCTCAGTGTTACCGAAGGTGAAGATAAACCCTTAAAATACCCACTTGCCTTCCAGACTTCTTCTTTATGCATTATATCAAAGATCGACCTTCTACCCTATCTTGATATTAAGATCGAAGATATAAAAGAAAACGTTAAAAAGGTTAATCCTAAAATGAAGGTTATCGAATTATCTGCTAAAACAGGTGAAGGGCTACAAAATTGGATCGATTATTTAAAGAATGGTTAAATAAATTCTAAAAATTTTTTTATTGTCATTTAATTATAAAATTAGATTTTTGGCGAAAAATATAATTCCGGAGTGAAAAAAAATGACACATACAACCTATGCAGATATCCTTCTGCCAATTGGGAGAAAATCTACAATGCTGTATAATATTGTGTTGGTAATAGCAGGCTCTATATTAATAACACTTTCAGCGAAAATTTCTATTCCACTTTCTTTCAGCCCTGTTCCGGTTACAATGCAGACTTTGGCAATTCTGCTTATTGGAACATTATATGGAAGCAAACGCGGTAGCTTAACGGTTCTTGCTTATATCTCGCAGGGAATTATGGGAATTCCTGTTTTTGCAAAAGCAGGATCAGGTTTTGCATATTTAATGGGTCCAACAGGTGGCTACCTTATTGGTTTTGTTTTTGCAGCATTTATTACAGGTTATTTTGCAGAGAAGGGGTGGGATAGAAGTTTCTGGAAAACAGCTCTTGCAATGACAATTGGAACTTCTTTTATCTTTATTTTTGGAGTATTTTGGCTTAGTTTTTTCCTCGGTTTCGGAAAAGCTGTGATGGTGGGTTTAATACCTTTTATTATCGGAGCAATTTTAAAGATCGTTATTGCGGATGCGTTGATACCTTCAGGTTGGAAAATTTTGGAAAAATTAAATTTACTCAAACCTTAATTTGAAAAGGTAAGTATTTATAAAGGCAATTATAATGAGAATTGAAAAAATATATCAAAATATTTTTAAAACAGGCTTCGGATGATTTTGCTCATGCAAATTCGGTTCGAGTTTGTTTATTAATTTTATTAATTAAAGGACGGTAGAATGTAGATATTATTCATATCAAACTCCAATCGAATTGATGATTTCCGGTGGAAAGAAATAATCAAAAGGAGTTAGAAATGAATAGAGATAATCTATTAAATCTTGTTGAAAAAATAATTTTAAAAGCTAAATGGTTTCCGATAGATCTTTCGCAAATCTCAAAAGAAGTTGCAAAAAAAATTAATACTCAAAAAATAAATCGTATTTCATCTACAATTGATATATTGCTTCAAACTAACGACATTGTTATCTTCAATGATAATGGTGAGTATTTTCATAAGCAAAATATAATCGCAATAAAAGATAAAATAATTTTGTTGATTGAAAAATATCATAATAAATATCCGCATAAGAAAGGAATTACAAATTCAGAACTAAAAAAACTATTATCAAGCAATAAGAAGAAAAAAAAGAAACGGGTAATTTCACCTGATTTGTTCCAATCTATATTGCAAAATTTAACATCTGAGAATCTAATTTTTTATAATCTGAATTTTATTTGCTTGAATGGTTTCGTACAAAATGGAATTGATGAAAAACAGCAAAAGATAGATGATTTCATATTTAATTATATTAAAAAAAAGAAATTTACTAGAATTTTAATTTCAAATATTGTTCAAGAACAAAATACTAACATAAAAACGGTTTTATACAGTTTGAAAATCCTTAATAAAAACAATTTGATAATTAAGATCAATGATTCCATATATGCTGATGTTGATAGTTTAATTTTTCTGAAAAAGAAAATCTTTGATTTCATCAAATCTAATAGTAGCATTCATGTTAAGGAAATTGCGGAATTAGCTAACACTTCTCGAAGAACAATATCACCAGTTGCCGATTATTTAGATCAAATTAAATTTACTAAAAGAGTTGAAGATAAACGGATTTTATATTAAATAATATTTTTTAGGTCATAATTAAATTTATACTTTCAGCTATATATTGTATTTCTTTATCCTTAATACTCAAAACATCAAAAAAAAGGTTACCTTCACGTAAAATTCCTAATATTGGTTTTTCCAATTCGAGCAGTTTTTGATGAAGTTTCTTAGAATAGTTTTTATCACCATTATGGATTATTTTCACTGCCAAACTATCTATCTTCAATTGAGGAAGAGTTCCACCACCGCATTGAGCTTTACTTGTAATTATTTCTGATCTTACACCAAATTTATCTAATTCAGATTGAAGTTTATCTGCAAGTTTTTGCAGATCCTTTTTCTTACGATTTAGCATCTCAAATATTGGAACTTTAGTAAGTAGATCTTCATCATTCAAATAAAAACGCATAACAGCAGATAGAGCTGCAATGGTCATTTTGCCAACTCGCAAAGCTCTCATCATTGGGTCTTTAGCAATCTTTTGAATAAGATCAGACCTTCCAGCAATAATTCCGGCTTGCGGACCACCTAGTAATTTGTCTCCGCTAAAAGAAACGATATCGCAACCGGCTTGCAGACTGCCTCTCACATCTGGTTCACTCTCTAGTGGTAGTCCTTCTGGTTTTCTAAGTAACCCGGAACCAAGATCATAAACAAATAAAAGTTCGTGTTTTTCTGCCAGATCAGAGAGATCAGATAATTCAACTTCCTCTGTAAAACCATCAATAAAATAGTTAGATTTATGAGCTTTAAATATCAGGGCAGTATCTTTGGAAATTGCTTTCTCATAATCGGATAGTTTCGTGCGGTTAGTTGCGCCCACTTCGATCATTTTACAACCGCTGGCTTTCATTATTTCCGGAATGCGGAATGACCCGCCGATCTCGATCAGCTCACCTCGAGAAATTATAACTTCCTTTCCTTCTGCAAAAGTTTTCAAGATCAACATCACAGCAGCAGCATTATTGTTAACGACAACTGCGTCTTCCGCTTGTGTCACAAATTTCATCAGTTCAGAAATATGAGAATTACGTTGTCCTCTGCGTCCGGTATTCAAATCAAATTCCAGATTTGAATAATTAGAAACTATCGGTTTTAATTCATTCAGAACATGATCTCCCAGAATGGCACGTCCCAGATTTGTATGCAGAACTATTCCTGTTCCATTTATCACTTCAATCAAGCTTTTATCACCAACAGATCGAAGTACAATATTTATTTGTAATATGATTTTATCAAGATCTAGCGCTTTTTCTCCTGCAAGGATATTTGTTCTTATTTCATCCAACACTTTGCGTATCGAGAATGTTACTAAATCAGAGCCATAAAGCCCGATCAATTTCTTAATCTCGTTATCATTTAGAAGTTTATCAACTCCGGGTATTTTTTGCATTTCTTCATTCATTATTAATTCCTACTCTACGATTTATTGCTTCATTAGTTCAAATAAAATATTTAGGTAAAACGTCAATAGAAAATAGATTGATGCAAATAAAACCTCACAGTCAAGCTCAGGAAAGAAGAAGAGAATTTAAATTAGTTAATTTTAATTTATCAGTGTTTCTCTGTGTTCATCCGTGGTTATAAAATTTAAATTGATAAAACCGATGTGTTTTGCGTAGAAAAGTAGAAAGAGAAACGTTTGTTTTGCTCTTCAAAGCCTACATTCGCAAAGCCAAATCTCGTTTTAACTTTATTTGTATAAATGGCACGTCCGAGAGGATTCGAACATCAAATACGCATAGTTTGAACATTTAAGAATAATCTTAACATTCATTAATAGAATATGTTTATTTTAATACAAAACTTTAGAAAGATAGTAGAATCACAAATCAATCCCATAACTTCTTTTCATCGACACCTAAATTATATTTTTGCTAAAAATATAAGTAAAGTAATTGACATGAAATAATATGTAACTCTTTTTCGGAAATGTAGATAAGGAAGTGTTGAATATTGAACTTTCCTAACACTTCTGTACCTTATTAAAATATCTTGCACTTCTTTTGATCTTCATTGCGATATAACCATTTTACCAAAGGAGTGCTTTATGAAGACTATTTATTTTATTTTAGTATTTTTTCTTTTATCAACCTTTCTTTACTCAACCATCATCAACGTTCCTGCCGATCAACCAACGATCCAGGAAGGAATTAACGTAGCAGTTGATGCTGACACAGTGCTTGTGCAACCTGGAACATATGTAGAGAACATCAACTATAATGGTAAACTCATTACAGTTGCATCACTATTCTTAACAACACAAGATACAACCTATATTTCACAAACGGTTATTGATGGTGATAGTATCAATAGTGTTGTGACTTTCGAAAGCGGAGAAAATTCGTCAACACTACTAACAGGATTCACCATTACAAACGGCAATGCTTTTGATGGTGGTGGGATTTACTGTAATAACTCCTCTCCTGGTTTAGATAATTTAACTATAGCAGGTAACTCCGCAGATTATGGCGGTGGGATCAGCTGTGGATATAATTCCAGTCCGAGTTTGGTAAATGTAATCATAGTAGGTAATTATGTAGTAGGTGGTTTTGCTTCAGGGTATGGCGGAGGTATTTACTGTTCTGGTTCTAATCCAATTTTACAGAATGTTACAATATCAGATAATTCCGCTGAAAGCACTGATTCTTATGGTGGATTTGGCGGAGGTATTTCCTGTTCTGGTTCCAATCCAATTCTACAGAATGTAACCATAATAGGTAATTCTGCTATTTCTCGTGGTGGTGGTGGAATTTCCTGCTGGGATTCCAGTCCGAGTTTAATGAATGTTACAATAACAGGTAATCATGCTCTTAATGGTGGTGGAATTTACTGTGATGATTCTAGCCCGAGTTTAGAGAATGTGATAATTACAGCTAATTCTGCTAATAATTTCGGTGGTGGGATTCACTGTTTTTCTAATTCCAATCCGATTCTACTAAATGTAACAATAACAGGTAATAGTACTCCGGGATATTATTCTGGTGGTGGTGGTATAGCTTGTTTGGATAATTCCAGCCCGAGTTTAACTAATTGTATTATGTGGAATGATTCACCTGAAGAGATTTACTTTTATGAATATTATAGTCCTAATACAATTACAATTGCCTATTCAGATATTCAAGGTGGAGAAGCAGGAATTGTAACCAATAATAACGGTATTGTAAACTGGTTGGAAGGCAATATAGACGAAAATCCGTTATTTGTGGGAACTGGAGAAAATCCTTATTCTCTTTTGGAAGATTCTCCTTGCATAGACACCGGTATTCCTGATACTACAGGATTGAATTTGCCACCATATGATATAATTGGTAACCTGCGTATCTGGGATGGAGATGGGAATGGAAGTGCTATAATTGATATGGGAGCTTATGAATACGGAGCTCCACCTTATGTTGATATAGATGATAATGTAATTATACAAACAACTGAAGTCTTTTTACATCAAAACTATCCTAATCCATTCAATCCAATCACAACAATAATTTATTCTCTCAAAAAGAATGCAAGGGTTACACTCATTATCTACAACATCAAAGGACAGAAGGTGAAGCAGCTTGTCAGTGATCAGTTGTTAGCGGGTAAGCATTCAGTGATCTGGAATGGCAAAGATGATTATGGTAAATCCGTTTCAAGTGGAATCTATTTCTATAAATTGAAAACAGGAACTTATGAGAAAACTAAAAGGATGGTTTTATTGAAATAACTAATGGTAATCTGATTTACACAATTACTCTGCAGATTAATCATACTTCAGTAATTTAGGACATATATTGATAAAAATAATTGCAATCGATGAAGATAGCTTATTGTAAATAATTATTACACATGTTTTCCCATGTCGTAGTCAGCTCGGATTGAGGTTATAACAATTTTGACTAATTATCATGCTAAATCACAACTAATATCACAACGTTTCTAAATATATGGTTTTATTTGTAGTGAGCTATTTGCCATATTAACAAAGGATTATGCGAAATAAATGGCACGCCCGAGAGGATTCGAACCCCTAACCCCCTGATCCGTAGTCAAGTACTCTATCCAATTGAGCCACGGGCGCACGTATGTGCTAATCCAATTTTTTCACTTTTTATGTCAAGAAATTTAAGACCTCTCATTACTCAATTCAAATGCTCATATAAATTTATATATTCTTGACATCCAGAACGACACATTTTTTCTGATTCAGATTTCATGAGGTTGATTATGAAGAAGAAGATATTGATCATAACTACAGGCGGCACAATCGCTATGAAGCATAATAGCCCTTTCGGTGTGATCCCAAACGACGAATTTGCTGAGCATTTACGTTCCTTCCCACAATTGGAAGAGATCGCGGTAATTGATGTATATGAATTTTCTAATATTCCAAGTCCCTTTATGGATCCAACCAAAATGCTGGAACTTGCCAAAACAATTGATAAAAAAATTATAGATTATGACGGAGTTGTAGTAACACATGGAACTGATACGCTGGAAGAAACAGCATATATGTTGGATCTGATCTTAATAACCAATAAACCTGTTATTTTTACTGCTGCTATGCGAAGTAGCTCAGAACTTGGACTCGATGGTCCCAGGAATATTGTCGGTGCCGTACGTGTTGCAGGAGCAGATCGCTCCTCAAATCGTGGTGTGCTGGTTGTTATGAATGATGAGATCGATTCAGCGCGTGATGTTGTGAAGACAGATTCCAGTAAAACTGATGCATTTGTAAGTCCTTCACTTGGTCTTCTGGGGGTAGTTGATCCTGATAAAATTATATTCTACCGTAAATCTGAAGAACATGAAAAAGTTCTTACTGATTCAATCGAGCCAAACATCGATCTTATAAAATGCTGTAGCGGAATGGATGGTAGATTTATAGAATCTTCAATCCAAAATGGTGCAAAAGCAATAGTAATAGAAGCATTTGGAAGAGGTAATGTTCCAAAATCAATAATACCATCACTAGAGAAAGCTCTGAAAAACGATATCTTAGTTGTACTTGTTTCGCGCACATATACAGGACGTGTTCTTGCAGAATATGGTTATGAAGGAGGAGGATTATTCCTTCAAAAAAAAGGTCTCTTACTAGGTGGAGATCTAAAAGGACCTAAAATGCGCATTAAATTAATGGCATTATTTGGAAAGTACAATAATGTAACTGATGTGAAAAATTATTTATTAAATAATGAGGAAAAATAAATGTTAAACATTCTGGAAATGATGAAGCAATATTTCGCTCATCACATTATTTTTAGTGCAGGATTGCTGCTTATTGTCGGGTACATTTTCGGGCAATTGGCTGAGAAGATTAAGCTTCCAACAATTACAGGATACATCCTTGCAGGTGTAGTGATCGGCAGTTCAGGATTGAAATTGATCCGGCATGAAAATATGGAGATACTATATATTCTATCTGAGGTCACACTTTCATTTATTGCAGTAATTATCGGTGGTGAATTCTCATTCTATAAACTTAAATTATATGGAAAAAAGATCCTCATCCTTACTCTTGCTCAAATGTTCCTAACTTTCTTTCTAGTTTCATTTGGTTTGTTAGCAATTGGATTCTCTAATTATATTGCTTTTGTTCTTGGTGCTATCTCCGCAGCAACTGCTCCTGCTGCAACGGTGGTAATAGTAGAAAAACTCAAAGCAAGAGGTAAGTTCGTAGATTATCTTTATGGTATCGTCGCTTTAGACGATGCAGGAACAGTAATTTTATTTTCTATAGCATTCGCCATTTCCGGATCAATGATGGGAGAAATTCAAGTTAGCATTTCACATTCTGTTATCCATGCTTTCAAAGAGATCATCATTTCTATCTTTATTGGTGCTATTAGTGGTTTAATAATCCATTTTGTAACAATTAAAAAACATAATTTGAATGAGATCAAGATCATCTCATTGGGTATTATATTTATAACGACCTCAATTGCAATTAGTCTGCATTTATCACCGCTTATTGCCAATATGACTTTGGGTATGTTGATAATTAATATGAATAAAAAGAACGCCAGAATCCTCTTTTCTTTTCAACCAATGACACCTCCTTTGTATGCGATCTTTTTTGCAATAGCAGGAGCAGAATTAAATATTGCTGTCTTTACGGATCCAATAATTTTATTAGCTGGATTAGTGTATATATTCATGAGATTTGTGGGAAAATATTTTGGGATTTTCATAAGCGGAGCTGCATTAAAGATAGAAAAACCAATAAAAACTTATCTTGGATTAAGTTTGCTTCCACAAGCAGGAGTTGCAATAGGATTAATGTTATTCGTACAAGCTTCTCCTATTGTTCAACAAGCTTCACTTAAAATCCAGACCGAAATCGCTCAAATGACAAATATTATTTTGATGTCTGTTTTTGTTAATGAAGTAATCGGACCACCACTTTCTAAATTCGCAATTTTAAAGAACTTGAAAAGGAGAAAATAATGGAATTTTCAGAAATTGTTAAACTAGAATGCTGTGAAGTTGATTTCACTGCTAAAAATAAAACTGAAGCATTACACAATATTGGAAAACTACTTAAGCGAAGCAGGGAATTCAGGAATATAGAAGAAGATGTTATATTCAAAGCTCTCAAAGAAAGAGAAGACATGGGAAGTACTGGTTTCAGTAGAGGAATTGCCATCCCTCATTGCCAATTGGAAGGTATAGATCATTTTATTATTGCAATTGCAATTTGCAGAAAGGGCATTCATTTTGATTCACTTGATAAAAAGAAATCCAAAATATTTATTACGATAGTTGGACCAAAAGGAGACAGAAACTCACATTTGAAATTGTTGGCACAAGTTTCTCAAATATTAAAAGAACCGGGTATTATTGAAGAAATGTTACAATCAACTACAAAGATCGGTCTTTATGAAGAATTCCTTCGTAAAACAAATGATGAAATTACTTCAATCACTCAAAAAGGAAAAGAAGTGTTGATGCTTCTCACTGTAAAGGATGAGAGCATTATGCAGGACATCACAGAAGTGTTTGTTGAATATGGAATTCAAAATTCGATAATTCTAGAAACACAAAATATGGAAAATCTACTTTCTACAACTCCTCTGTTTATGGGATTTTTTAATTTCACTTCTGAGAAAAACCCATTCAGTAAAATTATTCTGGTCAAACTCACAAAAGATCATATTAATGCGTTAATAAAGGGCTTAGAAGATGCATTTGGCAATTTGGATACTTTCTCAGCACTAAGCATAATCACTCTTGATGTCTTCTTTTCAAAAGGAATTATGTAATGAGTATATTCGATAAGATCATTGATCGTAAGAATACAAAATGTTATAAATGGGATTATAATAAAGAGATATTTGGAAAAGAAGATCTTCTTTCCATGTGGGTTGCCGATATGGATTTCAAGGCTCCAGCTGAGGTTTTGGAAATTCTAAAAAAAAGGGCTGATCATGGCATTTTTGGATATACAGGTCTTACTGATTCTTTCTATGCCTCAATTGTAAATTGGATGAAGGAAAGATTTAACTGGCAAATCAATAAAGATTGGATTGTAGCAACTCCGGGAATTGTTCCTGCAATAAATTTTGCCATACAAACCTTTACAGCTAAGAATGAAAAGATTCTGGTTCAAACACCGGTATATTATCCTTTCTTTACATCAATAAAGAATAATGATCGCATACTTGTTGTTTCCGAGCTGAGATTGATAGATGATCATTACGAAATGGATTTTGCTGATCTGGAAAGAAAACTGGCGGATAGTGTTAAAATGATGATCTTATGTAGTCCGCATAATCCTGTAAGCAGAGTATGGAAACTTGATGAATTGCAGCGTGTATCTGAATTGTGTTTAAAATATGATGTGCTTCTTATTTCTGATGAAATTCATTCCGATCTAATTTTTAGCAGCAATAAGCAAATTCCAATTCCAACTATTTCTAAGGATATCGCAAATAACTCTCTCACAATGTTTGCTCCCAGTAAAACTTTCAATGTAGCAGGATTGTCTTTATCTTATCTGATAATTCCTAATAAAAAAATTAGAGTTAAATTTCAGAAGATGCTGCTTAATTTAGGATTGCATGGTGGGAACGTATTCGGGATCGAGGCTTTAGAAGCTTCTTATTGCCATGGACAGAAGTGGTTGGAAGAATTGCTGATTTATGTTGAAGATAATTACACTTTTGTACAACATTATCTTCAAAATAACATCCCCCAGGTTAAAGCTGTTAAAATGGAAGGGACATATCTTTTATGGCTTGATTGCCGTGAGTTGGGTCTTTCACAAAAAGAGCTTGTTAGCTTCTTCGTCAACAAAGCCGGTCTAGCCCTCAATGATGGATCTAAATTTGGTAAAGGTGGAAAAGGTTTTATGCGAATGAATCTCGGTTGTTCAAGGAAATTAATCGAGCAAGCTTTAAGTCAGTTAAAATTAGCTGTTAATAATATTTAACAAGTTATCTATTCAATAAAAAAAGGGAACCTCATAAAGGATCCCTTTTTATTATTATCTTTATCAATGTATCTCATCGTATAGAATATTATCCCAATCTTCCCAGACTCCAGGCTGAGCTCCTTCATTATATATTCCTTCCCAGTCTCCATCGGCTGGAACGGTAACATCACCATCTCCATTGGTGTCTCCACCATTAATGTCATCTTTGTAGGAAGTGAACAACACACTTAAACCATCATAATTAATAAGGTTATCTCCCTGGTACAAGATCGAACCTCCATTAAATTTCAAAACAACATTATCTGCAAGTTCAAGTGTATCACCTGGGACGATATAAACACCAAGATACGGGAAGGCAAAAGGTACTTTAGTTTCTTCCCAACTGATGTTACCGGAAATGTAGTTGTTCGATCCATCATATCCGACGAAAATTCCATTATATTCATTAATGACAGACAAGTTATCAGGATCATGGAAAATATTCGAATTATCAATGCTAAAATTTGTATTGATCTTCAAAGGTTTGATATTATCATAGAAAATATTATTCTGAATAATTGTTCCACTTCCTGCTTTCCCAGCATCCAACGCACCTTGAATACCTTTGTTATGAGCAATGATGCAATTAATAATAGATATTTGTGTATTATTATCAAGAAGTATTGTTTCTTCATCATCACTCCCTCCATAATAGAATTCACAGAATTCGAAAGTAGAAGAGTTATTCGTGCCTACAATATTGATATTTCCCCAATCACCAGGTATAGGGGCAGTTGTACTTCCATCATCATTCGTATCTCCACCATAAATATCATCCTTAAAGGAAGTAAAAATGATAGGTTTTAACTCAGTTCCAGAAGCAAGAATCTTTCCATTATCAACAAACAAGCTTGCATTTACATCGAATTTAATAATTGTTCCAGGATTGATGGTTATAATAGAAAAAACAGAGACTTCACCTTGAATTACGTAAATATTATTTTCAGTCCAGGTAACATCTATAGAGATAGTACCACTAATAAATTCTGGTTGAATTTCCTGTAAAATAAAATTAATTATATTCGTCTCTTTAGATTTAACTTCTACATTTTCCAAAACCTGCACAGTGTAGCCATCTGCAGTACAAGTAAGCGTATATGTACCAGGATCTATCTGGAAAGAATAGCTTCCATCTGCACCGGAATATGCAACAATGTCTGAACCAACTTTTATGGTTGCATCTTCAATTACAGTTCCACTTGCTTTTGCTACGATACCTTCTACGGTACCTGGCTCATCAGGTCCTGCAGGATCTTCTTCGCATCCTAAAAACAACAACCCAAAGACCACAATTAGAACTGCTAATAATTTGTTAATATTTGTCATAACTTCCCTCCTATAAATAATTAGTTTATCCATTTGCACTTTACTAAAAACAAAAAAAATAAATCTTAAGTCAAGACATTAATAATTTAATAGTTTATTTTTTAGTATGTTACATATTCTTCCACTGGAATATTGCCAGATCAATTCTGTCATTTATTATTTGAATTCCTTCACTTTCCAATATAGCTTTTTGCATTTCCAAACCATCACCAGATCTCAATGATATTCTTCCTTGAGAATTGATCACGCGATGCCATGGAAGATCATATTTTCCGGAAGATGAATGAAGAATCCTCGAAATTTGCCTTGCAGCCTTATTATTACCAGCGAGCGATGCAATTTGCCCATAAGTTGCAACTTTGCCTGCTGGAATCTTTTGTATGATCTTTATCACCCGTTTACTGAAAGGTGAAATCATTATAGCTCCTGAATAAAATTAATCTTCCAACTGCTGCTTATTATCGATTAAAGCTCTCACTGGAGCTAATCCGGTTACTTTCCCTTCATGAATTGCTTTTAAAATAGTTCCACCACCGGAAAAGAAGTAATAATTTGGATCATCTACTGCTTTGATATATTTCCCCGGCAGCAATGAACGAAGCTCCTGCAGTGTATCCCCTCCACCATACATTTTGTTGGCTTTCTTGTTCTCATCGATAAGAGAATACATTTTTTTTGTTCCTTCCCAGAAAGGTGGAGTGAAACCCATCACTGCATTCACAAAAATACTTTTAGCTCCCAACACAATATCTCTGATCTCGGGAACATCAAAAGATGATTCATGTATATCGAGAACATAATTCAATTTTGCTCCTGATTTCAATTTTCTTACATCGTGTTTTCTATATTTCCCTTTAATTTTCCCTTTTAATGTATCCGACTCTACAATAAATGGCGGTTCTATAAGTTTACCAGGATATTTTTTAGAAAGCTCATAAAATTCTTTTGCAATCTTAATTTCCTGGGCTGCAATTCCCTTAATTTCAATATTATATTTAACGCTGAGATAGGCATTATAAATAACGCCACCCATCATCAGGTAATCCACTTTTTCTAAAAGTGAATTAAGAGGACCGATCTTAGTATCAAATTTTGCACCTGCAATTATTGCCAGCATAGGATGATTCGGATTATAGATCTGATCGAGATTTTCTATTTCATGCTGCATCAGATAACCAGCATAAGAAGGAAGATGCTCAGTTACCCGAATAGTTGAAGTATGAGGTTGCCATGAACCAAAAGCATCGTTAACAAAAACATCTGCTAGTCCCGCTAATTGTTCTCCTAATTTTTCGGCGTCTAATCCTTGTGCTTCCTCTCCTTTAAACCAGCGGATATTAGGCAAATAAATACCATCGATTTCTCCTCTGCGTAATCTCTTAATAAGAAGATTAACTCCCGTATCGATGCCAATGTAACCACCATTTTCTTTATCCTCTTTGAAATCCGGAACAATGAACCTAGTAAAAAGTTTGTTATAAAGGTAATCTACTATTGGCTTTACATCAAACTTTGAATTCATATCGATCTTTCCGGTTTTCTTATCTTTTGGTCTGCCCACATGAGACATCAATATCAACTTGCCGCCCTTTGACAGAATATTGAATAGTGTGCCAAAAGTCTTATCAATTCGAAACGGATCTTTGATCATATGTTCCTTTGCCACGTTATGATCAACACGAACTAAAACCAACTTATCTTTCAAATCTGCATCTTGAATTCTGGGAATGTCAAACATTAATCCTCCGAATGATTTTAAATTTATTTCTTTTATATTTATGCATTATCTAATAGTGCTTTTACCTGTGCTAAACCTTTGGGAGAACCTTGTTCAATTGCCTTAAGTACAGCACCACCACCAGTAAAAATATAGTATTTTGGATGGTCAAGTGCAACAATATACAATCCGGGTAATAACCGTTTCAATTCCTGCATTGTATCACCACCACCATAAAGTTTGGTTGCATCCCTGTTTGTATCTATCAGTTCATCCAAAGCTATTGTCCCTTCATTAAAATGCGGTGTTAGCCCCATAACTGCATTCACTAAGATCGTTTGCGAGATCTGGAATATTTTCTTTACATCAGGAATATCAAATGAACTTTTATCGATATCCAACACATAGTTCAAGTTTATTCCAGTTTTAAGTTCATGAATATTATGTGAGCGATATTTCCCCTCTAATTTCCCTTCCAGAACATCCGATTCAACAATTACAGGAAGTTCCACAAGCTTGCCTGGAAAATCTTTTGCATATTCCACAAACTCTTTTGCCAAAGCCAAATCGTGATCAGTTATTCCTTTTATTTTAAAACCGTATTTAGCACAGAGGTAAGCATTGTATACTACTCCACCCAACACCAGATAATCGGCAACCTCTAAAAGCTTATACAACGGTCGTATCTTTGTATTGAATTTAGAACCGGCAACAACAGCCAGAAACGGTTTCTGGGGTTTATAGATACGCTGCAGATTCTCAATTTCCTTTTGCATCAAGAAGCCGGCATAAGATGGCAAATATTTAGTCACGCCCACAGTGGAAGCATGCGGTTGCCAGGAACCAAAAGCATCATTGATGAATATATCCGCTAATCCTGCCAACTGATGTGCAAACTGGTCTTCCAGTTCACCACCGGATTCTTCACCTTTGAACCAGCGTGTATTGGGAAGGTAGATCCCTTCGATCTTATCTTCTTTAAGTTCACGGATCATATGATTCACAGAAGTTTCCATACCCAAATAACCCTGAGGTGGATATTCAATAAATTTAGGGATTTTAAGTTTTATATGTAATTTGCTTTCTAAATAATCTACAATAGGTTTTACAGATGTATTCTCAGAGATCTCAATTTCTCCGGTTTTCTTATTTCTGGGTCTGCCAATGTGAGTCATCAGGATCAATTTCCCACCCTTAGCACTAATGTAATAGAGAGTTCCCAGAGTTGCATCAATTCTATAGGGGTCATGTATCAATCCTTTCTTAACCACGTTATGATCAACGCGTACAAGAACAACTTTACCCTTTAGATCAGCATTTTGTATACATGGAAAATCAACCATTACATACCTCCGATTTTCAGCTACCGAATACGAGGTGGATTATTCATTTACCTGATTTTTTTTTGCAACCTATTTCTTAAAATAATCATAAAAAAAAGCAGTCTTAATAATAAAGACTGCCGAAAGATCGATTATTACTTTCTTTTATTTCAGTAAGATAATTTTCTTTACACTGGTATAATCACCTTCTTCATCATTCGCATCAAATGTAGAGAAATAAATACCACTGGAAACATTTCTACCATTTGTATCTTTTCCGTTCCATACTGTGCTATGCATTCCAGCTTCTTGAAATGAATTAACCAAAGTACGAACCAACTGCCCCTTTGTATTGTAAATTTCTATTGTTACAGCTGAATTATTTTTCAAGTTATATCGTATGGTTGTTTCAGGATTGAATGGATTAGGATAATTCCCTAACAATTTAGTTTCAGCATCCACAATATCATTATGAGTATTCGTTCCGGTAACAGTTAATGAGATTGGTACGATTGTTTCTTCTCTATCGTCATTAATTAACAGATCGACAGAATAATCTCCAATAGTCATATCAGTAGTATCAAATGTTAGTTCAATATTTTCGGAAGCTCCTGCCTGTAAAGTTCCCGAAACAGGATCAACGGAAAGCCAATCTGCTGATTCAGTGATACTATAATCCATAGCTGAACCACCGATATTTGATAATTCCATGATCTCAATTAAAATCTCATTTGCTGACATTTCGATCGAGAATGAAGCAGGATTTACTACAAGCTCAGCAGGATCGGGAATACCTGAAACTAGAAAAGCATGTGGATCTGGTTCTCCGATTATCGGATGATTAGAACTATGCCCGGATTCATCTGCAGCATGAATATAATAAAATATTTCATTCCCTGGATCTGAAGCAGGTATTGAAGCAATATAATTATCATTACCGGTTGGTGTCATTACAAGTGAATTAAATTCTCCATAATTTATCCTATATTTAACGAGGAGAGAATCTGCATAAAGTGATTCACCACTATAAGGTACGATCTGAGCCACGATATCGATCTCTTCTCCGGCAGGCATTTCATCCAGTATCGGATCATGCTGAATATAAAGCATATTCCGGTCTGCAATTCCACGCGTTCTGCAATGAAGTGCATCTGTATCAACCCACCCATTTGAATAGATCCCGATTATCTCATACCCAGGCATTACTTCTTCATAAGTTGCTAGTGCTTCATCATCCCACTGACTTCCGGTTTGGGGAACAAAAACTTTATTATTTAAGATAAGTGAATTTGTATATGGTGTTGGTTGGGAATATCCACCTGGAGTGTAAACTCGATAAACTTCATAGTTATTTCCCCAGGCAGAAGTTTGATCAGCAAAATAATCTGCTACAAATTCAAAATCAGCATATCGGTAATCACTTTGCGGAACCTGGCCTATCAAAACTTTATCTACATCTAAAAATTTTCCCCAGCAATCAATATGCTTTATGTATTCATCCAGAGGATCTAAAGTAACATGATAATCTTCAATTCCTAAGTAATCTAGAACAAGTTGGTCTATTTCTGCAGGAGTTAAACCTGGATTTTCATCATAAACAAGATCAGTAGAAGCACCAATGAAATTACCATCACACATATAATTTCCACCTGCATTTTCCAGATCCATTCCATAAAGGTCCAATCCAAAATAATTTGCAACTTCTATTGGGATGTCATCATCATCCGGTCTGGGTCGATTGTATGGAAAGTTCACAATAGCGATCTCATTATCTACTGAAACAAACCAGGGTCCATAATCACGTACCCAATATGTATTTGTTGGTGCATTGATGAATTCGCAGTTTACCATGTTCACACCGTTATTCTGGTAATTTGTTTCACATTGGCTTTGTTGATAACTTTGTACTATCGTGTAAACTATTATATCTTGCGACATCTCTGCAATAAGTGCATACGGAACGCCAAGTGGATATACCACAAGAACGCCTTCCATTTGTTCAAATTCTGATGTTTGGCGAACTGTTCCTGTTGGAGGGTCTGTTGGTGTGAAATCCCGTTCATAATCTTCATTGTATAATATTTCTTCTAAACTTAGAAAGTGTGCTAGAATTGGATTCTCCATAACTTTTTGGGAAATGTTATCATAAGCATTTAATAATGCTGTAATAGATATAATTAATATAATTATTGATTTTTTCATTAATCTTCCTCAATCTCATTTTTATCTTATTATATATGCAATTTTAATTCCAAGATTATGAATAATTGGTTTAGATCAATAATAAACTACGGAAATGAAAATATATATATAAAATTATTATTAATATCACCGATCCGACAATTGCTAAATGAGATGACAATAATACATGTTCAGGAGTGAATGTTCAATAAAAAAAGCCCCATCATATAATCTGACAGGGCTAATAATTTACTGAATGTTATTTCATAAGAAATGAGAAGTTGCCCCTCGTAAAGCATGCTCAGGGCTAAATTCTCTTTCCTTAGAAATGAGAAGTTACCTGACCACTCACGAGTGGTCAGGCTAAATTCTCTTATTTCATAAGAATCATTTTCTTTGTGGAAGTATAACTACTAGATTTCATCTTGTAGAAATATATACCACTGGAAACTGTCTTACTGCTATTATCTTTACCATTCCATGAAACATTATGAAAAGCTGCATCAAGATACTCATTTACAAGTGTCTTAACTAGTTGTCCTTTCATGTTGTAAATATTGATAGATACATAACCTGCTTCGTTTGTTGAGAAGCTGATAGTTGTTGTTGGATTAAATGGGTTCGGATAGTTGCCTGTTAGTTCTGTTACTTCCGGTTTTAGCAAATTATCAACATCTGTGTGAGCAACAAAAGCACCGTTAGACATTTCAGATTCCCAATCACCATCATAAATCGTTGTTACATTGTATGTATAGTTACCGCTTGGAACATTCAGATCCTCGTATGGTGAAGACATTACATCTTCTGCAATCAGCTCTGTATTACGGTATACATTGTAGGAAACAATACCTCTTGTAGGTTCAATCCAGCTTACTATAACATCCGGATCTTGTGATGCAGCTGTTACATCTGTTGGTGCTGGCAGTTCTACCGTTACATTAGCTGGATCTGAAGGATAAGATTCTCCATCATCATAAATGGCAGTTACAGTATATACATAATCACCTGCATCTATTGCTTCATCAGTATATGTTAGTGTCGATGGATCTGTGATCTCAACAATTTCGTTTCCACCTTCATATACTTTGAAACCGGTAAGAGAACGTGTATCAGAAACTGGTACTTCATTAGTTCCTGATGTTCTTTGTCCAATAACTATTTTGCCTACCTTGCCTATAGTTTCATTCTCACTCATTAATTCTTCTGGTGCTTCCCAAGTGATAACTACATCATTGAAGTCTACAATTGCTGCTTCTACGTTTTCTGGTGAGTTAAGAGGTGGTACAAATGCTATAGCTGGGAAGACTATATAATCTATCCAAGCACAATCTGAACCGCTGCTAACCGAACCATCCTTGTCATATTCCCATTTGAGAGTATGAGTTCCTGCTGAGAGTTGATATGTCTCTTGACCCCAAGGAACAGTACCACTCCAGGAGTCCATTTCACTGTTATCAATAAAGAAACGCAAGTAATCCCAACTTCCTTCTGAGGAGACTTTCTTATAGAAAGTCAGCTCACCAGCTGCAAGAACATTAACTTCCAGATATATAGAAGAAGTCTGATTATCAGCTATATTACCTGAAGTAGCACTATAGAATCCCTCATATGCATCTGTGGATATTAACCAGTCTGCATTTCCACTAAACTGCCAGTCAAAGTTCAGAAAGTTATTACTTTCAAAGTCTTCGACTATTAATCCAACAATAGTTGTAAAATAATTTTGAATTGAATATGCATCAGCATCAACTTCATAATTAAAAGTTATTGGAGTTCCTAAAGAGATCTCCGAATCTGCTGTTACAGTATAGATAGCATCTACACTGCTTCCTGCAGCGATCTCACCTAAAGTGTATGTTTCATCTACAATTGTGATGAGTGGTTCAGTAGATGTGAGAGTACCAATAGCAGATGGAGAGTCAGAACTGCCTTCATTATTTGTGGGGATATAAAAAGTTACGGTTTCACCCGGATCTATTATACCATTATTATTACCTGTTGCATCATCAATAATATATTCTTCAGCGGTAAGAATAGGTGCATGCAATTCATCTGAGAAATCGCTTTCCCATATTTCACCACCATTAGCTTCTACCACAAAATTTATTACATGACCATCTGGAACATCATTTGCAACTTCTAATCCAAATGCATCATCAACTGTTACTGTAGCACCAGCTGTAATATTTCCAAAGTAAGCAGTTGCATCTGTAATTGTAACATAGTCATCTGTTGTGGAAATCGTTACATCAACGTTATTTGCCTGTTCACTTCCAACATTGTAAACAGTGAAATCAAGCGTAACAATTTCACCATAATCTAACATTCCATTTCCATTACCGGAAGCATCATTGATAATATGTGAATCATAAACCACATAAGGTCCATCTGTTGGGATAACTGGAATTTCAACTTCATATCTGTAATAGTTTTGCATTGTTATAACAAGATCAACAATTGTTGGTGAAATTTGAGGATCGATAGTTATAGACACAGGAGAACCTGTTCCATCTGCAACACCAATTAATTCGCCATTTACAGATAAAGCAATAAGTGCACCAACATTAGCTGTTACATTAAATGAAGAAAAACCACTCATTAACACAGGATCATGAACAACAGTAAGATCTTGCGGAACTTCTGAATATACTGTTGTAAATGCATCTCCATGATGATGGAAAAGTGCATAGGTTACAGCTTTATTGTTTGTGTTATATGGCCATGATGATTGTTGAAGGAAATATTTTCCAGCTGAATTAGCAAAAGCCGGAAGCACATCACGAGAATCTGGAGTTGTGCCATAATCAGGTAGAAAATCTGGCCACATATTGTCATACATTCCCCATACAAAAGTGTCGTTTACAAATGAATAAGAAACTTCTGAAGCTGCAATAATTCCAAGACAACCTGAATTCTCCCCAGTATTTGTATATCTGTGGAATGTCTCAGCAAAACACTCTCCAGCCAAATTAAACTTTCCGGTAAGACAGTTGATTGAGAATATAAATGGAAGGTCCGTATTGTTCAAACTGTTTATATGACTGGATTGGAATCCCGGTTCTCCCCAGCCTGTATTGCTGCCATGGTCACGATGTTGCAACATAAAGGCACCGTCATTAATACCATTAATAACATCATTGGCATTGCCATACCATGTACAATTAACTTCACCTGGAGTAGCGGGAATATAGCCTAATCCATTAGGACCAAAAACATTTAATACAGTAGCTGTATTAGTTGCTGTAGACCATGGGCCGGTTACTGGATTACCACTATAAATAGCATTGACTCTATTAACAGTTTTACCTTGATTTACTTCCCAGAAACCTGCAACAGCTTCAGAACATATCTGGAACCAGCGTTCAGTTTGATAACCGAGTGCTGTGATCGGATGATCATAGAAATCTGGATTTGTAGGTGGAGTTCTCTCATAATCAAGGAACTTAGTAATCATTACTTCAAGTTGGGTAGCATTCTGTGCTGTCATTCTTGCCAATGTAACATCAGGCATCATATTGCCACTAACGTCTGCAAAGATATTATCGGAAACACAATAATTATTGTATATTGGTGATACAACTGTATTACCTGTAGTACCATAATCACCCAGTAATAAAATTGCTGCCGGAGCAGGATCCCAACCTGTAGATGGATCCATAATATCGTCGATATATCCTTCTATTGCTGATACTGTGTTTCCACCAACTTCTGCAGTTGTCATAACTACTGTGGGAATTCCTTGTTTTGTACGGAAAACTTTAATGGAATCTGCCCATGCTAAAAAGGTTGCATCATCTGGGCAGATGATAAGATATTCAGCACCGTCACGAGTTCTGAAATTTGATGTATAATCCATTGTAGGAAGTGATTCATAGTTAAGGATATGATCACTGAGAATTGGATCCCACCATCTGCTACGAAGATTATCAGCACCAAAATGTCCATTGCCACCAACAAATTCTACTTCAACTTGTAGATCACGATATACAATCAATTCTTTTGTAACCGGATTATACTGGAAAGGTGTAATTCCCAACATAACCACATCTACACCACGCATCTGAGTCTGCTTATCCAATGTTACGGGACTAGCAGGATAGAATGCATCTTTTGAATAAACAGCTTGATTCCTGCTATACTCAAGTGGACTATCATCTGTATCAAGCGGAATACGTGGAGCAGGAGCAATTTCTACATTCAAGAAAATTTCAGTTCTTTGTGAAATAATATTAAGTTTTGCATAAGCACCTTGTGGAAGCGCAATCAAGCGTCCACCACCTGCAAGGTTAGGCGCACCTTCATCGTTTTGCAACAATACATCTGGTAAAAGTACATTTACCATATTCTCACCATTAATCCTAATATCTGTAAGTGAGAATTCTTTAATAGAATAATTCACTGTGACACCAGAACTATTTCTTTGCTCTAAGCTAAAACCTGCATTTGACCAGCTATCGTTATATTCAACAACTTGAGATGCAAATACCATATTTGCTAAAGCAACCATTACAACAATAAATAATGTTGTTTTTTTCATACTTTTTTTCCTCCTATTTTTTTTAGTTTTCTTTTTTATTTTAGAAGCAGCATTTTTTTTGTGTTCATATAATTGCCACTTTTCAATTTATAAAAATAAACACCTGAACTAACTTGTTTATTGTTTTCATCTGTTCCATCCCATACAACTTCACTTGTTCCTAATCCAATGTTTGAGAAAGAGTTGAAAACTTTCACTTTCTGTCCTTTAAGATTATAAATTATTATTTCGGTATTTTCAATGTTTTGGGTGTTTGTTTCAAAAGCAATTGTTGTGCTGGGATTAAATGGATTTGGATAGTTGCTGATTAGTTTAACCTTGAGAAGAACATTCTCGTTAGAAGCGTGAGCGATACCGGTCGGTGGAAATGAAATGTAGTCTAACCAAGCACAATCAGAGCCACTTGATACATCACCATCCTTATCATATTCCCATTTGAAAACATGATTCCCGGCTTCTACAAAGTAAGAGCTATATCCCCAGTCAGAGTTGCCTGACCAACGTTCAACAAACATTCCATCAATATAAAATTTTAGATAATCATAACCGGCTTCCGATGAAGTTTTTCTATAGAAAGAGATATTGCCATCGAAAGTTGTTTCTAAATTAATTAATAATCCAGATTCCTGATTATCATTTATATCACCCGATTTTGCTGAATATATTCCTTCATATGGGTTTGCATTATCAATGATCCAATCTGTATCACCTGCAAACTCCCATGAGAATGATGAAAAATCTCCTGTTTCAAAATCTTCTGTCTCACTTTCATATAATTCAAAATCAAAAACCGTACTTTGTTCATTTACAGCAATCTCTTCCAAAGCTGTTGCAAAACCTTCTGCAGAAATCTGTATTTCATATGAGTCTTCGTGAACACAGAGGATTTCATATTCTCCATTCTCATTTGTTATAACAGGGTCAAGGGGAGTATTTAACAATTCTACTTCAGCATTTTCAATAGGATCAGAATTGAAAGCATTCAAAACCACACCACTTATTGTGAATTGGGGGCTTTCTTCCAACTGAATATTTTGAATTACAACATTATTATCAAAGATCTGAACATTCTGGACAGTTTGAGGGAAATACCCAAAGGCATTGAACTTTACGTCATAAGTACCCGGAAATAACATACGATGATAATCTCCAATATCCGGGTCTGTAAAAACTTCAGAGTTGTCAATATCGTGATTTAATATTGTGATCTCTGCAAGAAGAGGTTCGGCAGAAGTATTTGTTACAACACCACGAATACCATATAAACACTCTTCCATATATAGAAGAAAAGACTGACGATTGTATTCCCAATGCGCTTCCAATTGTGATTCAGGAAGATATTTTTCGTCGGCAAGTTCAAGCGTCATCTCTCTGCATCTTTGAAAACAATTCATATAGTCTTGTCGGCCACCATTCATTGTGAACCAAGCATAACCATTAGTAATTCCATTGTCAAATTCATCCATATAACCTAATGGTGCGTATAGATGAACAGTATCTGCATAAGTATGACATACCTCCTGCCACCATTCATCATCTGCAGAAAGTTGTGCCCAGGTATCCCAAGGATAATTCACCAATTCTATACCACTATGAAGATTTGAGGACAACACGAAAGTTTGCTCTTCAGCAAAGTCCATCATAATGATACTCTCCGGTTGCCATTCATTCCCATCGGGGTGAGAACCATCTTCTGGGTCAGGAAAGTTCCTATTTAAGTCAATACTGTTTGCATTATTTCTTGTTGCATCCCAAACTGTATGGTTCCCGCCTGCATATGTTCCATCGGGGTTTGAGAGAGGATTGATATGGATCTCAATATTATCAACAATATTTGTGATACGATCATTCGTACCATAATTTTCTGTTAAGTAATCGATAAGATGAAGCAATAAAATAAATGTAACAAGTTCATTTCCATGCATTTGACCAGTATAGAAAAATTCCGGTTCATTTTCTTCAACATTGGGATTATCGGAAATTTTAGCAACAAGTATATCACGTCCTTCTACGGATTGGCCAATATTGGTAACAGTACAAATATCAGGATAATCAATAGCAAATTGGTTCATTATATCAACATAAGTTTCGTATGTTGGATAACTATCCCAATTTCGCATTTCTTCTTTGCTGGTTGCCATAACAGAATCCCATGATTTCTGAAATGGTTTTATTAGTGAATAACTATAACCTAATTGATTAAAATTGGACAATTCTCTTTGATTGGCATATGCATATACTGTGTTACCAATTACATTATCTATCGATATTATTCTTGATATTTTGTTAACTTCTTCTTTTGAATTTATTTGAAATTTAAAATAAATTTCATTACTTTTCGCAAGAAGCGGAATAAGTAACAAAAGTAAAGAAACAACAATACCGATCTTTTTCAACATTAATACTCCGTTATTTTAAGAGAATTATTTTCTTCACGCTTGTATAATCTTTTTCAGGTACAGAGGCATCGAAATGAGAAAAATAGATACCAGTAGAAACTTTCTTGCCATGATTATCGGTTCCATCCCAGATCACCTGATGAGTTCCAGCTGTTTTGTTTTCATCAATTAGTGTTTTGATTTTTTGACCTTTGATATTGTATAATGTTAGGGTAACTTTAGTTTCACTGCCCAGGCTATAACTGAAGGTTGTTGTTGGATTAAACGGATTTGGATAATTACCATTGAATTTAATATTTGCTGGAACTCCGTTTTCATTTGGAGTAACTGCCACAGAAGATGTAGGAAAGGTTATTTGATCTATCCAGCCACAATCTTGATATGATGATACTCCACCATCTTTATAATATTCCCATTTAAATGTATGAAATCCTAATTCAATATCGAATGTTTCAAGTTCCCAATTCCCATATCCGCTCCAACTATCCTGAAGTTCATTATCAATGTAAAAACGCAGATAATCGTATCCATCTTCTGAAGAAACTTTTTGATAGAAAGATATTTCATTTTCTTCTTGAACGTAAAGTGAGATAGAAAGCGAAGTTGTTTGATCATGATAAATCGAACCGGATCTTGCTGAGTAGTTACCGGAAAAAACAGTTGAATTGTCAATTACCCAATAATTATTCCCGGATAAATTCCAACTATTTGCAAATTCCCCATTTTCAAAAGTACCGTCCGGCATTGCATATAATTCAAAATCTATTACATTACTTGAAGCAGTTACAAGGTATTGTTCTAAAATACCTGCATGGTCAGAACTGTATACAGCTATTGTATAATTAAATTCGTATAGATCTTCTATTGTGTATTCACCATTTTCGTTTGTAATAACAGGTGAAATTCCAAATTCCTGAATTGCTACTGTAGCGTATGCAGCTGGTTCTGCAGTATCACCATCTAGAACTACACCAGATAGATCGATTGTACTACTGGAGGGAACTAATTCAATATTGAGTGATGTAACATCATCATTGATCACAACATTTTCAATTGTCTGTGAGTCATAACCATATGCAGAAAAAGTAACATCATAAGAACCATTTGTGAGAAGGCGGTAATACCTTCCAAATTCCTCATTACTTGTATACGGTTCACGGTAAACTCCCGTATCGTCTATACCTTCGATAAAGATAACTGCTTCAATTGGATCACCAGAATCCACATCAGTGATAAGTCCGGTTAGTATAGAGCCATTAACCCTATCCAGAAGGATCATTGCTGCGTCAATATTATCTTCACAAATACCTCCTACCTGTCCGGCAGGTGGGATGAATTCTGTAGCCAGTTCAATCGTAAAACTAAAAATACCATGAGTTCCATATGAATAATCATCTGTAGTACCAGTGCAAGGATATAGGTCCCATCCGGGCAATGGAGTATAGTTACCTCCATTTTGAGCTGGAATTGTAACAGCCATATCTATGGCAAGTTCTTCCAGAGCTTCCTGATCCGGTGCCACAACACCATAAGCATATCCATAAGGATATAGTACTAATTCGCTATAGCTATGATAACTTATCCCTGCAACAAAATGATGGTTTTCGATCAAACTTTGAACTGCCTGTGTTTCAGGTTCGGAAAAAGCAGACGTTCCCTGATAAGTCTCACTAGTCCAGTCAGTACTGGCACCACCCCATTCCCAACTGTAATTCCTATTGGGATCAACTCCATCTTCTGCGTAATATCCTGTTACATCAATTTGTCCATTTTCATTATTATCACAGATATTCTTACGCCACATTGTGTAAATTTCATCTGTTACAATTTTATGCCCATTTGGATTCACAAGTAGAACGAACCAAATTTGTGTATTGTCAACATTATCGGTAATTTCAGGATCTGTACCGTAGTTATCAATTATGTGGTTTAAGATAGCCATATTCACTTCCAAGCTAATCGGTTCACGAGCATGATGCTCGGATAGATAATAAATGGAGGGTTCATCTTCTTCTGTTTCTACGTTATCAGAAACTTTCATTACCCATATCTCATGATAATAATCGTCATAATTTGAATTCCCGGCATCTGAGTACTGTTTACCGCGGCTATCTCCAATATCATATAGCTTACAAATATTTGGATAATCCATTTCTATCTGTTGCAGTTCTGCTAACATTTCTTCATAGTTTATATATCCGTCGAGATCTGTTAGACCTTTTAAATTCCTTTTCATCTGCTCTTCTGTTTGTGTAATAACCACATCATAGCCTTGTGCAAGTAGTTCTTGATATTCTACCTCGGATACGACAATATCTAGAAATTCTCCAGGTTTATAAGCAGCAACATCATAATTTGTATCATTAAATGTTTTTATGATTTGCAAATCTGGGTTATTAAATCTAATTACATAGTTACCATCTGCAACTAACATTGTAACTGAAGAAAACAATATTATTAATATTAATAAAAATAAATTACTTTTTTTCATAATATCTCCTTATTATTAATTATTATATATATGCAATAATTGTTCCAAAAATGAATAGTAAGTCTACTGTTTACAATACAAAACTGCCGATAATTTCGGCAGTTTTGTAATAATAATTATCTTTTTTTTGGAATTATTGTGTTTCCAATAATTTTTTCAGTTCTGCTTTTAATGATTCAACTTCTTCGTCGGTTACTTCATCTTCATGATCTTTTTCTTCATATTTCATGCCATTCTCAAGGGTTAGAAATGCAGCTTCATAATCACCTAATTCTTTTTGGATTTTGGCAAGTTGTATATATGCGTCAAAATGATCTTCGCGTACTTCAATTGCTTTAATTGTAGCAACTTCCGCACCTTTGAAATCTTGTTGTTTCATAAGAGCTTCACCTTTATGACGCCAAGGACAAGACCATGTTGGAAAGTCTGCATTAAGCTTTTCATAGACTGCAATAGATTCTTCCAATTCACCTAATTCTAATAGTAAATTAGCGTAAGAAAATTTTGTGCGTGTATCTAAAGAATCTAAATTTTCTTCTAAAATATTGAGATTTCTGTGTAATTCTATTGTGTAAAGATATGATAACATTAAAACTGATTTACTCTCTTCAGCATCTTCACTGTTGGAATTGTAATGTTCAATTGCTTTTTGGAAATTCTCAAAATTCTGATCTTGCTGATAAGTTTTAAACAGTTCGTTTTCACTATGCTCTTCTGCTGTTAGAAATGCTATTGAAACTACTGCTATAACCAATATTACGATTTTTTTCATTTATCTCTCCTAAGTTTTATTGAAACTAAAAAATATTGGACATAATTAAGTGTCAAAATATTTTTGCTTTGTGTGCGCCCGTGGCTCAATTGGATAGAGCATCTGACTTCGGATCAGAGGGTTAGGGGTTCGAGTCCTCTCGGGCGTGCCATTTTTTTATAAGCACGGATACAACTTAAAACTAAATTGATTAGAATCCCTCTTCTTGCACGAGTTCGACCACGAGCTGGAATCTGAAATTGAGTTTGCGAAATTTCAGCAGCGAAGTAGCGCTGACACGATGAAACAGCGTTTCGTCGATTCAGCAATCCTCTCGGGCGTGCCATTTATACTTCGGCTTGTGAGCGAAGTGAGCAAACGATACCATAAGAATTGTAAACAAATTGCATTATCTGTTTATTACAACTCACAGATTCTCACGGATTGCATAGGTATAATATAAAATTAATATATATTATATAATCTCAGATACAATTCTACTAATGTATTTCCTGCAAGAATATAAACCAAAGCCCCAATTATAAGAAAAGGACCAAATGGAAACTGTCTTTTACGATCATGTTTACTGATTAATAGTACTACAAGTGCTACCAATGAAGAAAATAAAACCGTGAATAGTGTCCCCTCAACTCCAAGAAAAGCACCAATTGCTGCAATAAGTTTTATGTCACCACCACCAAGTCCATCTTTTCCAGTAGTTTTATGAAAGAAAAAAGCAGTAAACAGGAAAAGAATAAAACCTGATAAAGCCCCGATTCCAGCAGACATCCAGCCAACATCGGTATTTGGAAGAAATGAGAAGATGAAACCAATAGCTACAAGAGGAAGCGATAATTTGTCTGGTATTATGTGATGATATAGATCGATAAAAAAAATGATCAATCCAAACGATATAAAAATTGCATATTTGAAAAAAACTAACGATATTTCAGAATTCTGACTTGCAAAAAGAAGCATCAGCAAAATGGGTGTTAATAATTCCACAAGAAAATAATGAATATTGATCTTTGCACCACAATATGAACATTTACCTTTTAATAAAATGTAGCTAATGATTGGAATATTATGATAGGATTTTATTTTTGTTTTGCATGTTGGACAACTTGAATCCGGGAAAACGACCGATTTCTTTATTGGAATTCTGGAAATGCAAACGTTGAAGAAGCTTCCAAAAACTGCTCCGAATATAAATATTATTAGATAGAACATAATAAAAAATGCCCGGTTACCCGGGCATTAAGTTTCTTTATTTCATTCCCGAACTGATAGCCAGTCCCAGATTGAATATCGGTAGATAAATGATAACAATGATATATCCTACCAATCCTGCCATGATTATGATCATCATAGGCTCAATGAGTGATGTAAGCCTTTCTACAACTGAGTCAACAAGTTTCTGATGGAATTCGGCTGCTTTTTTAAGTAGACTATCCATTTCACCAGTTTCTTCACCGGTTGATATAAGCTGAAGAAGTGTTGAAGGAAATACTTTTGTCTTCTTAAAAGCACCCGCAACAGTATAACCTTCTTTCACCAAACCTCGAGCTTGTTTACAAGCCTTTTCTATAACCGCATTCTGAACAACTTTTTCAACCAGTTCCATTGTATCCATAATTGGAACACCAGCATACATCAAAATACTAAATGTCCTGGCAAATTTACTCATTATAGAGTTTTCTATCAAATAGCCAATTACCGGGAATTTTAGTATAACAGTATCAATGATCATGTGCCCTCTTTCTGAAAGATAGAACAAGAAGAAAGCCATTACGAATGCTAATAGAGCTAAACCTGTAAAGAAAACATTCTCTCGTACAATTTTACTAATCGCAATAGCAGCTACCGTTGGAGCTGGGAGATCTGCACCGAAACTTTCATAAACACCTGCAAACATAGGAATAATAAAATAGAATAAACCCCATACAACAACTCCAAGAAAAACAAGAATGAATATCGGATATGAAAGTGCAGACCACACTTTTCGGCGCGTATCTTCTATTTTTTCCAAATATGTAGCAAGCTCATCGAGAACAGTGTGAAGAGTACCAGAAACTTCACCAGCTTTTACTAATGCAATATATAGCGAATTGAAAACACCGGGATGCAGTTCCATTGATTCTGAAAGACTATATCCTTTTTTAATGTCATTCGATAGTCTAAGTAGAACTTTTCTAAAACGTTTGTTCTTCTCTTCTCTTGCCAAGTTAGTTAGCGATTTCTCAATTGTTAAACCTGCAGAAAACATGGTAGCTAACTGACGTGTAAAGAACACTAGGATTTTTAAACTTACACCTGTTCGGATCTTATAGATCGTAAGCATTATTTTATCGAACATCGACAATTTTCCGCTGAATGCACCTTCTTTACCGGGCTTCACCGAAATAATAATGCTTCCTTCTTTTGTTAATTTATCTACAGCTTCATCCATAGAAGTAGCTTTTAATGTACCTTCTACACGAAGCCCTTTTACATCTTTAATTATGTATTGAAATACAGCCATAAAATTTCCTTATTATTTAACGATTTTATTCATCAGAAACTGTTAATTTAACAACTTCATGAATTGTTGTTAGCCCCAGTTTCATTTTATCAATACCACTGGCATGCAAAGAGTGCATCCCATTTCTAATAGCCGCTTCACGAATAACATCCTGATTTTCTCCCGCGAAAATAAGCTTTCTGACCTCAGAATTAACTTCAATCAATTCAAAGATACCTGTTCTACCGGAGAATCCTGTATTATCACAATGAACGCAGCCCTTACCTTTTTTAAAGTTGATCTCTTTTGCTTCTTCTTTTGAGATACCGGCTGCAATAAGTTCTGAATCTTTTGGAGTGTAATCTTCGATACAATTTTTACAGATCTTACGAACCAAACGCTGAGCCATCACAAGATTCAATGAAGATGCAACCAAATATGCAGGAATTCCAATATCAACAAGACGTGTAATAGTTGATGGAGCATCATTTGCATGAAGCGTAGTGAATACAAGGTGACCAGTAAGTGAGAACTTGATAGCAATATCGGCAGTTTCCTCATCACGGATCTCACCAATAAGTACAATATCAGGGTCCTGACGAAGAACAGAGCGTAATGCTTTACCAAACGTAAGTCCTATCTTCTCTTTTGCTTCGATCTGCGTAATTCCGTCCAGTCTATACTCCACAGGGTCTTCAACTGTTACAATGTTATTTTCGATATTTTTTATCTCTTTTAATGCAGCATGAAGTGTTGTTGATTTACCACTACCTGTAGGACCGGAAACGATCATAATTCCATAAGGACGTTTGATCCATTTATGGAAAACCGTCATATCATTTTTTGAAAAACCAAGAGTAGTAAGGTTAAAACCAAATTCCCCTTTGTCCAGAAGACGCATCACAACCTTCTCTCCAGTAACCGTAGGTGTAATAGAGACTCGAACATCCACACTTTTCACGGATGTTTTAAGTGAAATATGACCATCCTGCGGTAATCTTCGTTCAGCAATATTCAATTTTGACATCACTTTTACAAGTGAGACCATTCCGGCATGAAGCCCAATTGGTGGTGACATAACTTCACGCAGTGCACCATCTATCCTGAATCTCACACGTGTGTTATTTGTAAGAGGTTCTATATGAATATCAGTTGCGTTTGATTTGATAGCTTCAGTAATGATGAGATTAATAAGTTTCACAACAGGAGCATCAGCATCAGCTTTACTATCAATTGTGATCTCATTTTCATCTTCATCAACAGCAACAAATTCAAAACTACCCACAGCATCTTCCATTTGGGAAGATGTACGGATACCTTTGTAGTATTTTTCAAGAGTATCCGTAAGAGTGGAGTCACCAATAAGCATTGGAAGTATATTCAATCCCAGAAGTTTTTGCAGACTATCCTGAATAACAATATTATCAGGATCCGTCATTGCGACAATCATTGTGTTTGTTTGTTTACGCAGAGCAATAACTCTATTTTCCACCGCAAAAGGTTCCGGAATAAGTTTCACAACATCAGAATCAAGTTCAAGAAGTTCATCTTCTTTAACTATCTCATATTCTAACTGAAGATGTAATGCATCCAAAAGATCTTTTTCAGAAATAATTCCGAGTTTTAATAATGCTCCCCCGATCTTAAGTCCGAAACTTTTCTGTTTTTGTGCTGCTTCACTAATTTGTTCTTCATTAGCAGCACCAAGATGAACCAATACTTCACCTAACCTGGCAAATTGAGGATTAAAACTCATTAATTCTTCTCCCTTAACAATAAATTAATCTACATATCTTCTCAAGGTAATTGTAACCTGATTAGATGTGTTCGTACCAAGGATCAGAGCTGTAGCCGTACCGGTTGTTGTTCCAGGTAGTGGTGGTACTGGTGGAGGACATTCATATTTATAAAAACGGAAATATCGAATTAGATGCCCATTTTCATTTGTCATTCCCGAATAAGCAGGAGTAAAAGACGGATTTGTTGGAATCATATTGAATTGTGTTTCAAGAACCGGTGTTCCTAATGTTGAAGTGAAAATAATTTCCTGATTTGAGATCAGGTTATTTTGTCCATCCATTATTGTGATCTCAACATAAGGAGAGAGTTCTACGGAATGATCACGCCAATCAGAAGGATTATTATATATAGTCCAGTCTACATGAAGTGGAATTGCAGCAATATCTATCACTGGAAATTGGATTGGAAGAACAAGTTCACCTTCAAAGATATCACTAATTCCTGATTCAATTCTTACATTTATTGTTTCATTTGTATATGAACCATTATAATTTAAGAAAGTATAAGCAACTCCCGCCAGTGAATCTCCTTGTGCATTTTGATTATTTACATATGCTTGAGGAATAACAGATGCCCATTCCGGATTATCCGGAAGTGAAAAGTATACAGCGGTTCCAGGAGCTACAGGGTTACCTTCAATATCATTAAGAAGAGCTGATATCTGTACTTTCCACATACCGCTACCCATATCCACTCCAGTGCTATGCCCACCAATAGAGAATTCTACTGTATTTATTATACCACTAGCAACAACAATATTAGATTTTTGCGCACTGATCTCAACAGTTTCTAGATTATATGTATAAACACGACATGTAACAATACCGGAATGTGTTCCACTATTAATGTTAACAGAAGCCTTTCCGGCAATTGATGTTGTGCTGTCATTTAACCCAACATTATTGATGTTTGTTCCTTCCGGTGCAGATAGCAATTCAAACCAGACAGTTTGTGCCTGGTTGATCAATTGACCTGTGTTATCATAAAGACTTGCAACAATTTCAACAGACTCTGTACCACCTGTTCCCTGAACATTGATCAGAATTTGATCTGAGATATCAAATCCAATTGAGCTTACATCTTGAGGTGGAACTCCATCAATATAAACCTGTCTAGATTCTATTATATCTCCAATTACCGCTTCAATTGTTGCATAACCAAATGCATTACCATCATGGAACTTTGCAGTAGCAATACCACTACTATCAGTGATTGCTTCTGCTGGTTGCAAATAACCCATATCAGTTCTAAATTGTACTGTTTGTCCGAAAACAGCATAATTATCACTATCTTTGACCATGACTCTTACAGTTGCAAAAGTTGTTTCATCTCCATCTGAATAAATAACATTGGGAGTTACCGTCATAAGGGCAATATCATAATCTAATGGGTCTACTATTCTATTATCACAAGCTGTAAGCAAAAGACCGGCAAATATAATAGCAACAGAGAGTAATAAGAACAATCTTGAATATTTCATTATTCCTCCAATTCCTGAACATCATCAGAAATTTTTTCTTTGATCAATCTCTTTTCAAGTTTTTCATCAATTTCTATATTTAAATTTACATTTTCAAAAGTAACTACATGAGGAGTGATCTCTATAATAAGATCTGTTTTTTCTAGAAGTGTTACTTTATGCTGAAACAATTTTCCTATTAAAGGAATAGCGCTGAGAAACGGAACCTTATTCACGGTAGTTGACATAGTTGTACTTAAAAGGCCCCCAACTAAAATTCTCTGACCATCTGGTACTGTTACTGTAGAAGTAATCTTTCTAACTTTAGTTCTAGGGATATATCCACCAACTAATTCCATAACAGAACTAACTTCTGGCTCGATTTTAGTAGTGATCTGACCTTCAGCATTTACTGTAGGTCTAACTTTGAGTTTGATACCAACTTCTTCACGTTCAACCTGAATTTGTTTTTCATTATCCTCAGCAATATAAGGCACAATTTCACCAATATGGATTACTGCTTCTTCTCCATTTAAAGCTGTGATTCTTGTGTCTGTAAGAAGTTTTGCTGCATTATTTTGCAATAACCAGTCAATAGTAACATCAAATGCTGTAAGCTGACGGCTGAAATGACCGATATCAGAAAGATCTTCTAATCTTTGGAAGTATTGATCTTCTGGAATCAGACCGAAAGGTGAAAGGTCTCCATATGGTAAATTACCAGTTTCATCTGTAAAGTTATATGGTAATCCTGTCCCGCTGGCACTTTTTACATCCTCTGCAAGAATAGTAGTAAGACTGTTTAGTTTTGACCAATCGATACCATATCTTTCTGCTTCGGTTACAGAAATTTCTATAAGACGTGCTCTGATCTCAATTTGTTGTTGAGGAACATCTATCTCTTCTATTCTGTTACTTATCTCTGCAAAGGTCTCAGGATTTGCACGTATAAGAATTGCGTTCTGTCCTTCAATTGCAATTGACTCACCCGGCATAATCTTAAGAGCATTCACGATTTTATTTACATCTACATAATTAAGATGCAACACATAAGTTCTCTCGCCGATCTCTTCTTCGATTCTGCCTCTCTCGCCTACGATAAATGTTTTCTCGCCAACCAGACGATAAGATAATCCAATAGATTTTACAACAAGCGCTAATGCTTGCTCGATTGGAACATCTTCAATATGGATGGTGATCTTCTTCTCTTCTGATTTTTCATCTTTCGTTTCTGTATCCATCGCCAATACGATATTACAGCCACTTAATCTTGCCATTGTTGAAATGATAGTTGATACTGAAGCATCTTCTGCATCTAGTGTGATCTTCTTATTTAAAAGATCAGATACTTCTGCTGCAAACACATTCACAGATAACAATATCATTACAGTTAATGACAATATTAGTAATCTACTGCTATTAATTTTCATACATTCTCCTTTATATTACCAATTATATTTTCTTTCTTGCGAAACTTCATCTTTGTTATCAATTGCTTCTGGTTTATCCGGAAGCTTTTGAAGGACAAGAATATTATCTTTTCCTTTATAAGAATAAACGATCTTACCTTTACGTATATCAGTTATCTTCCCATAGAAGAAGCTATCACCAATAGAATAAAGTTTCGTTTTTCCTTTATGAGAGATCGCAGCTATTTTTCTACCTTCTTCGGGTACGATCGTTGATTCCAAACGAACCATTCTCTCAACTTCTAGTCGCCATTGTTTTTCCAGATCTTTGATAGTCTTTACGATCAGATTTTGTTCAAGTGGATCTTTAGTTACTGTAAAAACAAATTCTTTTC